>NZ_CANLRP010000007.1 GCF_947493425.1 uncultured Microscilla sp.
TTAAAAATAAGCCCAAGTGCCTATTTAGGACTTGAACAAGTTTCATTTTCTGATTCCCATTTGGGCGAAACGTAAGTGGCGAAGCTTAGAAAACTGCAATAATTTTTCTGGCAACTTACCCAACACATTATTACGCAATTTCAGTTCTTCAAGGTGTCTAAGTTGCAATACCCATGCAGGTATTTCACGCAGGCGGTTATAAGACAAATCCAGTTGTTTGAGTTGCGTAAAAACGCTCCAGTCAATATGTTGGTTTTCTTCTACCTGAGCAGTTGTAAGCCCCTCAAGGTAAGAGAGCTTTTCAAGCTTTTTGGGTATTCGAGCGTGCCTGTTTCCCAGGTTCAAATAGGTACACTGTGGCATTTGCAGTAACAAATCAATCAAATGATCCAAGTCTATGTCGCCATTGTCTGATACATCCAGTCTTTCAAGTTTTTGTAGCTTTACAAAACTGTCGGGTAGCTGATGAAAGTGGAGACGTCTGATGTGTAACCCAAACCGTTGGGTTGCCTTTGCCATTACCTTGCATACATTGAAAAGCGACAAGTCAAAGTTTTCGCTCAAGTCAATCGTATGAAGGCAAGGTAGTTTTGCCATACTTTCGGGCAAAGTGTTCAACTGGTTGGCATAAACAATCAAAGTTTTTAACTGGGTAATGTGGTGAATAGTTTCGGGCAAGGCTTTCAAACGATTACGTCTGATATTCAAAAACTCTAACTGGGGCATTTGCATTAGTACTGCTGGAACCTGGTGTAAATTATTGCTGCCTAGCTTGAGGTGTTTGAGCTTGTGAAGTTGGGCAAACGAGGCAGGCAAATCTTTGAGGTTGTTGTAAGCGAGGTTTATTTTTTCTACATTTTTCAACGTACCTATGTTATCTGGCAACGAACGAATACTTTTTTTAGGTAAGCTGAGTGCTATGACATCCTCAGGGTTTTCTAAGGCTTGTTGTAGGTTGTGGTAGGTTTTCATGGTGTTGGTATAATTAATATACTGCTTATCAGTAGCTTGGCTGTCATTTGTGTTATTTTAGTGATTTTTGCAAGGGCGATTTCTCCATTTTTTTTGCCCTTTGCCAGTAATACTTATTACAAGTCAATAACAACTCCTTTTACCCAACAATTTAACACTATAAACAATGTTATGAAAAATGATTTGTCTTTATTCTCAAAAGCATTTGACTGATAAATAAGCAAGTGTACATACCTGAGCTAATTATCAGTATTTTAAAGTTATCGTAAGTGAAGTATATCGTAAAATGTAAACTGTCAAACACCTTGTCGAGAAATGTCGGCAAGGTGTTTTTTTGTTTTTTTTAAAAGCCCACGCAACCTTTGTTGTTTAGCCTGCATCATTCATGTAAACGCTATTGATCCATTTTAGGAATCGCTACAATATCAATGGCTAAACCCATATAATTTAAAAAGATATGATGCATTTGTTCAAAAAAGTGTGTGTTTTACTGGTACTACAGTTATTGTGGTTACCTGCCACCCAAGCCCAAGACCAAGGCTTTATTTATGGAAAGCTCACCACTGTAGACGGTAAAACCTATACCGGGCAAATTCGCTGGGGCAAAGAAGAAGCCTACTGGAGCGATATGTTCAACTCTTCTAAAACGCATAATGATAACCTTGACCACCTGTCACGCAGTGAAATGAAAGCCCTCAGGAGACAATCACGTCAGCGAGATTATGGTTTCATCAGAGTAGGCAATCACTATAGTTACGAGCATACATTTGCTTGTCGCTTTGGCGATATTCAAACCATTAAAATAACTGGTCGTAATAGGGTAGAGCTATTACTGAAAAACAAGATGCGTATCAAGCTTAAGGGAGGCTCTAACGACATAGGGGCTACGGTAAGAGTGATGGATAAAGAGCTGGGTGAACTGGCTATTAAGTGGAGCCGAATAGACAAAGTAGACTTTATGCCTACGCCAGCCAAACTGAGTGCCAAAATGGGTAATGCTTTGTATGGTACGGTAGAAACCCGTAAAGGTAAATTTACTGGAATTGTGCAGTGGGACCACGACGAACGTTTAAGCACCGATATACTCAATGGTAAGAGCGAAGATGGACGAATGAAAATACCTTTTAAAAACATAAAAGCCATCAAAAAACACCGATGGGGTAGTTTGGTTGTGCTTCGTTCAGGGCGTGAAGTGTACCTTACTGGAACCAATGACGTAGAAGATGGCAACCGAGGTATTATTGTATCACATCACTTGTTTGGTAGGGTAGATATTGACTGGGATGATTTTAAAAAAGTAACCTTTGATTCTAAGGCTCTCTCTGGCAAAGGTTATAACGACTATAAGGCGCCTGTAATGTTGAAAGGTACCATCACTACCACTGACAAGCGTACCTTAAAAGGAAACATTATTTATGACTTAGACGAGAAACTGTCAATTGAAATACTGGACGGTAAAATAGATGACTTAAAGCATCAAATCCCTTTTGGTATCATCAAGAGCATTACACCCAAAAATCGTGTTTCTTCGGAAATAGAACTAAAATCGGGGCAAAAAATGATATTAGGCGAAAGTCAAGACGTTTCTGACCGTCATACAGGCATAATCGTATTGATGGACAAAGAAAACAAAGAATATATTCCTTGGGACAAGGTAGCAAAAGTTAATTTTGAGTAAATAAATATTTATGGAAAAAGCCCTCTAAACACAATGAACTTGTGTTTAGAGGGCTTTTTTATGTTAGTCTGCCACCAGCACCTAAAACAGTTGATACTTTACCCCCAGCATTATTCCAGTAGTTTTGAGGCTTACTTTACCTGCCCCTACTTTGCCTAAAGGTACTTTTAAGAATGGTTCTGCCTGGATGCTCCATTTTTTGTTCAGGTTTTTTTGCCAACCTACCGATAAGTTCAAAATGCTTAACATGTGTTTATTTTCATTATTCGTTCTCCAACCATAGTTATACGTTTTATCTTCATAGCTAAAGTCATAACGCTCACTAAGCATCCAATACGACGATAGTCCACTGCTGATAAATAAACGGTGTTTGGGTTGGTTATGAAAATAGTAACGTAAATTGATGGGAATCTCTAGCACGTTACAAGTTGCCTCGATGTTTTCTGGTATTTTGCCCCATCTCCATTGTCCGTCTTTAGGAGTGTAAGCTTGAGCACTTGCCCCATAAGCCTTCATCGAGTAGTTTACCCCAGTATTTAGGCTTAGGTTTTTGAGCAGTTCATATTCTACCAATACTCCAGCGTTCCAACGGGTATCAGTCATGGCCATTTTATCTACCATGCTCAAGTCAGGTGCTATTTGTGCAATGACACTGAGCCTAGACTTGAACCTTTTCTGGGTAGGTTTTTTAGTCTCTACCTTGGTTTTTTCTGTCGACATAGAAACAGGCAAAACAGCTGTAAGTGGTAGAGTTGATTTATGTGCTATCACTTGGGTTTTATGAAGTTTACGGTTATTCTTTTGCTCGTTACCAAGAATTATCAAATTTTTATTTTGTTGAGGAGCAGGTGTATTGACAGTAGTGTTTGTAATAGTTGGTTTTTTGGGTGGATGGTTTTTACTCAAAGGGGTAAATACTTTGCCATAGGTATACCCTTGCTGGGGTAAGTTAGATGCAGTATTAGATGACACTTTGGGCGACTTTTTGTGCGAGTGTATAGGCTTAGCTTGACTTGTTGCACCAGTTTTTACCTCATCACTTTGTGTCGAGGCTGTTTTTGTGTTTTTTTTAGGTAGCTTTTGCGTGTCTGTTTCCAATTGTTGAGGAGTGATGACAGCCCCTTGGTTTACGCCATTTTTCTGAGCAATGTTATGGTCTGTTTTGGCAGGAGCAACTGCTTCTTGTTTAGCGGGTTGCAATACATAATAATTTACAAAAATAATTGCCAACAACACCAACAACAATCCACCAAGCCAATACATACCCCTACGCTTGGCATTGCTTCGCTTTATATGCTTACGCATGCTTTGCCAGGCTTCTTGCTTAAATTCATACTGTACATTATCGACAGCCGTTTTAAACAATTCGTCCAAATCATTATCGGGCATATCTTGTATATTCATCCTTGTAATTTTCTCTGAGCAACTTTCTTAAGTTGGCTCTGGCTTTTGATAAATTTGACTTGGACGTACCCACCGAAATTTTGAGCATTTCAGCTATTTCTTCATGAGTATATCCATCAATTACATATAAGTTAAACACTGCGCGGTAACCAGGCGAAAGGAGTTGAATCAACGCAACCAGCTCTTTGTATTGCAATTGACTATAAGTGTCGTCTACTGCATGTTTGTCTGATGCATGCTCTATTTCCTGACCTTGTTTATGTTTCAGGTATTTCTTCTGGTTGTTGAGCGCAATATTGATCATAATGCGACGTAGCCACGATTTGAATGGATAAGCAGAATTGTATAGTTTTATTTTTTTAAAAATTCTCATAAAACCATCATTCAGCACCTCCATGGCTTCGTCATAGTTGGCGGTATAGCGCATACAAACGCTTAAGGCATAGGCATAAAAGTGCTTGTACAGTTGTTCCTGTGATTGCACGTTTTTTTTCCTACACCCATCGACCAATTCCTGAATATGTTTTTCTGGTGGGTTCAAATTTTCTCAAGTTTCAAAACCAATACACTAATGGAGGTTGAAATGGTTGGCTGAGGGGTAAAATTTTTTTTAAAAGATATTGAATAGCATAGTACCAACCTCAACCCCTAGCAAAAACCGTGATAGTTTGGGTTTTAGCATTAAAAAAACACTTCACAACCAGGCAATACTTTGCGTAATTGTTCAATTGTATCTAAGGGCAAGGGGTTACGACTGAGGTAAAGCTGGTGGAGATTTGGAAGATGACCAATAGACGAAGGGAGACGAGTAAGTTGGTTTCCTTCCAAACTTAGTTCTTTGAGTTGATACAATTGTCCTACTTCTTCGGGCAAAGTCTGAAGTTGATTTACACTTAAGTCTAACTCTTGTAATGCCTGGAGTTTACCAATGCTTTTAGGAAGTAGAACAAGCTGGTTATGATGCAACCAAAGTATTTGTAGTTGGGCTAAGTCACCAATTTCGGAAGGCACTCGTTGCAAAGCATTAAAGTTTAACTTCAACTCATTCAATTGTGTCAATTGCCCAATTTCGGGGGGGAGTACCTGTATATCAGTATTATACAAAGTAAGCGATTGTAATTTTTGCAAGCGTACGATCTCTGGTGGTAATACCACTTGATGCCCAAATCTACGCAACGCTGGTTGATTAAAAATTACCAAATGGGCGGCTGTAAGTGGAACAGGCCTAACACCTAAGAAACACTCATATAAAGTAGCATAATCTGCCAGGTATTGATCAAAGCCTGAGCGCCCTTTTAATATTTCCAGCCCCACCGCCACCGATTTTTCGTCGGTTGAGTTGAGCAATTGTAAAAGTTTGTCAGTGTGCTCCATAGTTGGCAATATAAGCAAAAAAACGACCCATAAAATGAGCCGTTTTTTACAAAATTTACAATTTATACACAAAATGAGGCCGTTTAACCAACCTCAAAACCTTAAACCCACCCTTCCAAAAATTGAAGATCAAACTTAAAGGGCTTAGCCGTTTCATCTACTATTTTGAATAAATGCGGGTAATATTTTCTCAACTCACGAATGTACAAGTCGTAAGGCAAATCAGCGAAATCGCCATAATCATGTACATATTTCAAATACTTGTGCTTGCGTCTGTGATGTTTTTTAAATAGCTTCTCTTCTGGAATGCCAAAATCCAGCGGGGGCAAGTCCAGGTAGTCACAAGCCTCTCGGTTAAAAGCAGGAGAGAGTTTTACCCAGTGATTGCCCATCCATAGTTCTACATAACTATGAAAAACCAGCATGTCAGACTGTAATACGTTTCCAAGTTGTTCAGCGGTAAGGTTACTACGCAAATTGGCAAAACTTACCCGACTTGGTATACCTACTGCCCTTGCTGCTGCTGCTAACAAAGTACTTTTTTCTATGTCGGTACCTACTCCACGTTTTACCAAAGCACTGGCTTTGAGTTTGCTTGGGTGTAGGTCTATATGTCCTAAATCAAATTTAAAATCGTCGCGCACCGCATAAAAAAGCTCTACAGCTTTTTCGGTGTCATATTTCAATCCATTGGTTACCTGATGTGCATAATCAATCACTGCAGGATTATTACTGTCAATAAACTCAGCAGGTGTTAAGTATGCCTCTAATGCATGATCTGTTCTCATTCTCTCTTAAATTTATATATGCCTTACTTTCTGAGGTTAAAAAATGAACCTCACTGGTTGAAGAGAATTTTTTACTTATTATTTTTCCCCATCAAATGAGGGGTGTGTTATGCTTGAATGACTACCTGAGCATTGAGCCACTCTACACTATCAGCCCAAAGCGAGCCCTTAAATTTTTCTCTGAAAAAACCAAAATGATCAATTCGATTGACACCTAAATCCTGAGGAGCCAGGTGACGATGCGTAATATCAGCTTTTTCGTAGCGATTGAGCAATGCTTTTACTGCCTTGATTGGGGCGTATCCATCATCGGTAAAACTCCACGAAAGCAAGGGTACTTCCAGTTCGCCATGTTGCTTGGGTACTTCAAAATCATACCCAAACAAGTAGTCAGGATGGCTTCCCCATTGACTCCACTCCATTGCCACTCCCTTGGGCAGGTTTTCAAACAACCCTAGTTTTTTTGCTGGAAAATAACCAAACAGCCTAGCCAAAGAGGGAAGCATATACTTCCAAAAAAACTTAAGTTTAGCCCTGCCTTTGTCCCAGTAAGTCCAGTTGCCCACTTGCGAAGCTACCAGCATAACTGCCTGTACCTTTTGGCAAGAAGGAGCCAACCCTAAGGCTTGCCCACCTACGCTGTGTCCTATAGCTGTGAGCGGCAAATTGGGGTGTTGCATGGTGGCGTACTCTATCATTGTATTCACATCTACAATGCCCCACTGGTGAATACTTGCCTCAAAACCTCGCAATGATTTTGGGCTTGACCCACCAATACCGCGATAATCATAGCTGTATACTTGAAACCCTTCATTTGCCAAAAATGCAGCAAACTTATTATAATATTGCCTGAGTACTCCCATTGCGGAGTTAATCAGCACCACCGCTTTAGGAGCGCCTGCCGGGTTAAACGATGTAACCGCAAGTGGGTGACCATCAGGGGTGGTTATTTTTAATTCTTGCATCAGTGTTGTGTGTGAATGAATATTGTTAGTTTTATTTTACATCAAGTCAAATTGTTTCAAATGATGACGGTAGTGTTTGTGATGCAATTGTTGTAATTCTTCAAAAGACAGCGCCCCCATAGTCGGGTTATAAGGTTGTAAGTCAGGGTTTTGTGAAAAAGCCTGATAGAACCGATTTATAGCCTCAACTGCTGCTTCACGGGCTTCGTCAAAAGTAGTATAGTGCAGGTCTTCCAGTTTACCTGTCTTTGCATCATTCTTTTTAAACTCCCCTTCATTTACAAAAGCCTTAAATTTGAGTTGCCCTTCGGTAGGTTCAGCAGGTGGAGTGCCGTATTGTTTGACGCTTGCTTTAGTGATTTTAGCCAGGTGTTCGAGCATGTGTTGGGCAGTCATCATACCCCACTGAGGAGTTGCATCCGCTTTAAGTTTTTGGAGTATGTTGGGTACTTGGGTAGTCAAAAATTCCCGGTGACTGACAGTTGTGTTCATCATAGTATATTGTGTTTTGTTGATTGATTCTGATAATTATCTATTCATTCAGGCGTAAGCACAGCTTATCGCTAATTATTTAGCTGTTTCCATCACAGGTTTTTTCTTATTTTTAGGAATCCATGCCCACAACATCTCACATTCTACAGGTGCCACCCCTGCCTCATCGGTTACCACCACTTTTACCAACACCTCTCCTTTGTCTTCGCTGTGCAGCAATTGGATTTGTTCGGGGGTAAGCGTTGCAATTGCTTTCATCGCCCCTTGCGATCGTTTTACATAATTTACCTTCATTGTTTTCATCAAAGGCAGTTTATCATCCGGCAGGTTCATGCCTACCATCATTCCTGTAGCAGTTTCGGCAAGTAGTGCAGTGGCTGCGGCATGTATTTGTTTGATATGATTGCGAACTTTCTTGCGGTTCTTGAGCGTAATTATTACCTCCTCAGTGCTCATTTTTTCAAACCTGATTCCAGCCGTTCCTACAAATGGCACGGTGCGTCCTATAGTCCAGGAAAGCAAAGGTTTGTACCAGGATTTAGGGTAGCTTTCCAGCTTTTTTACTGCGCGTTGTAATCTATTAGGCTTTGTCATATCAGTTTATTGAATAGTCATTAAAAAATATATAAACTTTATTGTTCTTACTTGGTGCTTTATTTCAGGTTTTTCAACAATTTTACGCTTATAAGTGTATTTTGTAAATAAATTTATTGAACAGTCATTCAATTTTTAATGCAAAAAATAATTGCCAAATTGCTATTTATCTTCAAGTTCTAAAGAACAACTTAACAATCAGGGCTTACTTATAGGCTAATCGAGTAACCTCGTTCCCCTGTCAAGGGCTTTAAAAAAATACTTAGGATCATTGTAGAGTCTCATCAACATAATGCCACCTTCTACATCCTGCACTGCTTGTTCGGCTTTTTCTACAGCAATGGCTTCTACATATTTTTCTTTGAGTAAATGAGCATTGGCGGCAATCCAATCATCAAAAAAGGCACGTATAACCGGGATAAACTGTGGTTGATCTTGTACCATTTCTAACACCGTATTTGCCATAATACAGCCACCTTCGGCTCTTAAAAAGACATCTCTGGTGATCTCTACCATTTCGTTGAGTCGTTCACGTACTGGCTTATCTTCTTGATAAGCAATACAAAACACCTTACGGTTAAAATACCCATGTACTGCTTTTAGTATTTCTTCCAGCAAGTGTTCTTTACTTTTAAAGTAATAGTAAAACAACGATTGTTTAATGCCGCAAGCTTCTGCCAGCTTTTTAATACCTGTATTGTAGTAACCGTCTTTTCGAAATACTTCCAGACAGGTAGATATCATCTCCTTCTTTACGT
Organism: uncultured Microscilla sp.; assembly: GCF_947493425.1. Taxonomy (GTDB): domain Bacteria; phylum Bacteroidota; class Bacteroidia; order Cytophagales; family Microscillaceae; genus Microscilla. The sequence goes on from NZ_CANLRP010000007.1 coordinate 9,026, forward strand.
CAGTATTCTTAGACATAACATTGAATAATATAAAGTGATTTTTCTGATGGTCGCACAATTATATTTATTGAACGATCATTCAAATTTATGAAAACTTCTCTGAAACTCAAAAAATATTTCCTGGAGGTAGTGTAAGATTGGGGCTTATTTGATTTTTTTTGATGAAACTGTAATAATAATTAACCAAGTGTGACTAATCTTTCAGATATTTAAAACCAATCAAACCCATTTTATAAAACTTAAATTACTCTAATGAAAAAATATTTTTCTTTATTAATAGCCTTAATGCTAATCAACGCAGGATTTTGTGTGCAAGCCCAAACAGTAGACAAAATATTGAATAGTTATTTTGAAAATACTGGCGGTAAAGCCAAGTGGAATAAACTGAACTCTATGATTATGGAGGGAAAAGTAGAGGCGCAAGGGCAACAAATTCCGGTAAAAATGTATAACCAACGTCCTAATTTTCAGCGTATGGAAATGGTGTTTCAGGGCAAAACAATAGTGCAACGTGCTTACGATGGCAAAGATGCCTGGGCGTCTAACCCCATTGCTGGCAAAACGGTAAAATTGCCTGAAGAGCAAGCCAAAGAATTAGCCGAAGATATGTTCGAACCTGCTTATCTTAACTATAAGGCCAAAGGGCACAAGATAGTGCTTGATGGTAAAGAAGAGATAGAGGGTACTGAGTGTAACAAGCTAAAGTTAACCAAGAAGAATGGCGACGTAGAGTACTTGTTTTTTGACACTGAAAGCAATGTATTATTAATGCAACGTACTACCGTAAAACAAGGACCTTCTAAAGGTACTCAAATAGACTCTTTTATGAGTGACTACAAAGAAGTAGGTGGCTTAATGATACCTCATGCTTTGACTCAAAAGATGGGTACGAACACGTTTACGGTTACTATGGATAAGATTACGTTGAATTCTAAGATTGATAAGAGCTTGTTTTCTTTCCCAAAAAAGAAATAAAATAAACGCTCAATAAACATTTGACTCCCTTCAATCAGCTATTGGCTCCTTATATTGGCAGGTTTACCCACTTACAATAGCGAGGAAGTGTTTTCATTGGTAGTTTTAGTGATAGATTAAATCATTAAACACACGCTACAATAATGAAAAAACATACCTGGGTTATTCGTGGAATTTTATTGGGAGTTTATTGCCTGGTGGCACAATTGACTTATGCCCAAACACTCAAAGAAGTTATTGCATTGCACCAAAAGAGTGTACAAGCTACTTCGAAGTCAAAGCTTACTTCTATGGTACTCAAAGGTACAACTACTATGGGAGGGATGGAGTTTGTGACTCAAGTATACCGAAAAACACCTCATTTTTTTAAGGTGGAGGTGACTATACAGGGCAAAACTCTGGTCAATGCGTATGACGGGGCCAATGCTTGGCAGATTTATCCTTTTCCAGGGGGCAGTGATAAACCTCAATATATGGCAGGCGCCGCAAAAACAAGTACCATCATAGATGCTGACTTTGAGTATGAGTTTATCGATGCCGCTAAAAAAGGACACAAGGCAACCTTGGAAGGTACCGAAGAGGTAGAAGGGTCTACTTGTTATAAAATAAAAGTGGTAAGAAAAGACCAACAGGTAAAGACTTTCTTTTTGGATACAGACTCAGGGGTTTTGATTATGGCACGAGGCAAGTCGGTACACCCAATGAAACCTGATGTATTGGTAGAAAAAGAAACTTACCAAAGCGATTTCAAAGAAGTGAACGGTTATATGATTGCCCACTATATGGAAGAGCGTATTGATGGAAAAGTAATTGCCAAAATGCAATTTGACAGCGTTCAGGTAAATGAAAAAATCCCTAATAAAATATTTACATTTTCTGAAAAACAATGAGGTATTTGATGTTGTCAAATGGAGCAGTAGATATAATATAAATAACGATTGTCAGGTAATGAAGTAGCGAAGGCATACTTAGTTGTCTGACATTTTTTTTTGAAAAAGAAACTTAAACTTCTCTGAAATGAATATCATACAAAAAACCAAGTGGGCAATGCTTGTTTGGTGTGGAATACTATGGTCTGGAATGACTCTTACCTATGCCCAAACCAAAAAGCCGCTTAAAGGAGGTAAAATATTTGGAACGATGCAAGCGCGTCATATCGGGCCGGCAGTAATGAGTGGACGGGTAAGTGATATTGATGGGGTAAACAGTGACCCTAAAACTTTTTATGTAGGTACAGCGGGTGGTGGAGTATGGAAAACCACCAGCGGAGGTGTTAACTTTCGCCCTGTTTTCGACAAGCACTCACAATCTATAGGCAAGGTAACTGTAGATCAGCAAAACCCTAAAACTATTTGGGTGGGTACTGGTGAGCCTTGGGTACGCAATAGTGTATCGGTGGGCACAGGTTTGTATAAGACTACCGATGGAGGTAAAAATTGGAAGTTGATGGGTTTCAAAGATTCGGAACGAATCAGTGAAATTATTGTACACCCCAAAAACTCTGACATTGTGTATGTGGGTGTATTGGGGCATTTGTGGGACGCACACAGAACCCGTGGAGTGTATAAAACCGAAGATGGAGGTAAAACCTGGAAGCAATTGTTATATGTAGACGAAAATACTGGGTTGGCTGATATGGCAATGGACGCTAAAAACCCAGAGGTAATTTATGCTTCTATGTGGCAGTTTCGTCGCTCTCCCGATTTTTTTGAGTCTGGTGGCAAAGGCAGTGCCTTATATAAAACAACTGATGGGGGAAAAACCTGGAAAAAAATCCATAATGGTTTTCCTAAAGGCGTATTGGGGCGCATGGCAGTACAACCAGCTCCTTCTAAACCAAATATAGTATATGCTACTGTAGAATCAGAAAAAAGAGCAAAAAATGGTTTATATAAGTCTACCGATGGTGGTACTAACTGGAAACTGATTAATACTGATTTTGGGGTAGTAGTACGTCCTTTTTATTTTGCCCGTTTGGTGGTAGACCCAAAAGATGAAAATAAAGTTTTTAAAATGGGGCTAAACCTCATTATAAGTAAAGATGGCGGCAAGCGTTTTCGTACGGTAGGCAGTGGTGTACATTCTGATATGCATACAGTGTGGGTAAATCCGCAAAATACTAAGAATATATTGGTAGGCACCGATGGTGGTGTGTATCAGTCGTTTGATGATGGAATGTTTTTTATGCACTTAAAAAACCTCCCCATCTCTCAGTTTTACCGCGTAAGCGTAGACAATGAACGCCCTTATAATGTATATGGAGGTTTGCAAGACAATGGTAGCTGGGTAGGTCCTTCTCGTTCGTCTAATGGTGTGCAAAACCGTGATTGGAGCAACCTGGGAGGAGGTGATGGTTTTGTGGCAATGCGTCATCCTAAAAACAAAAACCTGGTATACTGCGAAATGCAAGGAGGTAAAATGTGGCGCTATAATCTAAGTTCGGGGCAGCGAAAGACCATTACCCCAATGCCTCAGCAAAACGATCCTAAATATCGTTTTAACTGGAATACACCTGCCGTATTAAGTGTACACAACCCTAATAGATTGTATATGGGGAGCCAGTTTTTGCACATTTCAAATGACAATGGTGAATCGTGGAAAAAAATCTTACCTGATTTAACTACTAATAGCCCCAAACGACAACGACGTGCATCGGGTGGGCTCACGCCTGATGTATCGGCTGCCGAAACCAATACTACTATTTTTACAATTAGTGAATCGGTACTGGACGAAAAAGTGATATGGGTAGGTACTGATGATGGCAACCTACAGGTGACTATGAACGGAGGTAAAAGCTGGATGAACGCTACGCCTAATATCAAAGGTTTACCTAAAAACACTTGGTGTAGTAGTGTAGAAGCCAGCCGTTTTGATAAAAATACAGCTTATGCAACTTTTGATGGGCATCGTACTGGAGACAAGAAAGCGTATGTATACCAAACGACTGATGGGGGCAAAACCTGGAAGTCGCTTGCTACGGCTGATATTAAAGGCTATGCCCACGTGATTCGTGAAGACCTGAAAAGCCGTGATTTATTATTTTTGGGTACTGAGTTGGGCTTGTATATAAGCATAGATCAAGGCAAAAATTGGTCACGTTTTAAAAATAATTTGCCTATGGTAAGTATTCGTGATATGGTACTACAAGCCAACGAAGATGACTTGGTCATGGGTACACACGGACGGGGTATTATTATTATAGATGATATTTCACCTTTGCGACAAATAACGCCTGAAATAGCCAGTAAAAAACTTCACTTCTTAAAGCCTAAACCTATCATTATCCGCACTTTGGGTGGTGGACAAGAGTTTCCTGGAGCAGCAGAATTTGTGGGCGAAAACCCTAACCCTGCTGGAAAGATCATCTATTTTCAGAAGAAACGCCACATTTTTGGTTCTATGAAAATAGAGATATTTGATGCTAAAGGTAAAAAAGTGAGTACTGTACCTGCGGCTAAAAGTGCAGGGCTCAATGTGGTATACTGGAACCCTCGTCTGAAGGCTCCTAAAACGCCCAAAGCCAAAACCTTTACTTTTGGAGCATTCAATGGCCCATTATTGCCTGAAGGTACTTATACAGTAAAGCTAACCAAAGGCAAAGACAAGTTTGAAACTACTATAGAGGTAAAGGCAGATCCCAACTCACCTTATACTGCGGCAGACCGCAAGGCTTACCAACAAACTACCATGCATTTGTACAACCTGATAGAAAAGTTAGCTTATACTGCCAATGTAGTACAAACCATCATGAAAAGTACGGCTGCCAAAGCTAAAAGCGAAGTGAAAAGAAATAAACGTTTAGCAAAAAAGCTTAAAACAATGTCTAATGAAATGGCTGCTTTTAACAGTGAGTTGGTGATCACAAGCGGCGACAACTATACAGATAGTGCTGAAGAACGTTTGAACGAAAAGTTAGCAGCATTGTATGGTGAAGTCAGCGCGTATAGTGGACGCCCTTCAAAAGATCAATTACAGCGTGTTGATGTGTTGGAGAAAAAGGTAGAAGCCGCTTATCAGCGTATGTTGAAGATTAAAAACAAAGATTTAAAAAGTATGAATGCTCGTTTGGCAAAAGCCAATATAGGAGAGATTAAGGTAAAAACAATGGAAGAGTTTAAGAAGAGCGATAAATAGGCACTTATTTTCTTTACTAGTGCATTGGGGATTAAATAAATATATTATTTATTCGATGGTATTTTGTTTGCTGACGCACTTCAAAAAGTGCGCATAGTTAGTTTACAATTCCGATGCATATCGCATTGGTCAGGGCTTAAAATTCCGCCTGTAAAAACCAGCTTCAAGTTGTGTTGAATCACAATTTTTATGGAATCGTTCAAAACTCTTTGCTCGTTTTTATGCCACTTATTACGAATATTAGCCCCAGTGGGGAGAAACCTTGGTAGAAAAAATAAACGAAACGGGACACGGCTCCGTAGGAGTTGCGCCTAAAAGAGTCGTTTTTGATGATTTTGACGGTATTTTAAGTATTCGTAAAATTAAGCTTTGACGCATGCGATGCATATCGGAACCAAAGCTACGTAAGCTTTTTGAAGTAAAGTAAGCGGGCTAAAGACTCCGAATAATATGATAGGAATTTAGTTTCCAGTGCACTGGTTTTATAAACAGGCCCTGTTCATTGAGTTGAGCAGGTTTTTTTATGTTTGGAGAAGGGCACTAAAGTAAAAAACGAGACCCTAACAGAATCTCGTTTTTCTTTCCTAACCACAAAGCTTATTAAATATCTTTGATTAATATATATTCAAACCAGATACCAAAATCATTTTTGCTTAGAAAATATTTTTTAAGTATTTGATAGTCAGTGTTATAAAGTTGTAATTTTTTATTTTCACGAAAGTGAACGGGCTGCAAAATAATTGTTTTTATACGTTATTTCGTAACGATTGCGGTATTTCGTTAATGCTATGGGTTTACTACCCTCCGCGAAGGTCTTTGACCTGAGCAATGCCACTCGAGACATTGTGTACGACTTGTGTAAGAGCTTTTAGGTTAGCAAGTGTGGGTCAAAAGACCAACCCCTGAGACGGTATTTTTTTGTTGAATTGCCTGTGAAATGAACAACGAGTTTAAGGTAAAATAAGGAAGGAGAGTGTAGGGTAATCCTTGTGTTTGCCTTGATGTGTAACCACCAAGTATGATAGATATATAATGATTTGGGAAGAGTACTAAAGTAAAAAACGAGACCCTAACAGAATCTCGTTTTTCTTTCCTAACCACAAAGCTTATTAAATATCTTTGGTTAATATATATTCAAACCAAAGACCAAAAGCTTTTTAGCCTGAAAGTTGTTTTATAAGTAATTGATAATCAGTGAAATAAAATTTTATTTTTTCAATTTCATAAAAATGAGAGAGGCTAAAAGTGAGGATTTTTCTACGTTATTTCGTAACGATTGCGGTATTTCGTTTATGGGTTTACTACCCTCCGCGAAGGTCTTTGACCTGAGCAATGCCACTCGAAACATTGTGTACGACTTGTGTAAGGGCTTTTAGGTTAGCAAGTGTGGGTCAAAAGACCAACCCCTGAGACGATATTTTTTTGTTGAATTGCCTACGAAATGAACAACGAGTTTAAGGTAAAATAAGGAAGGAGAATTCCTTGTGTTTGCCTTGATGTGTAACCACCAAGTATGATAGAGATATAATGATTTGGGAAGGGTACTAAAGTAAAAAACGAGACCCTAACAGAATCTCGTTTTTCTTTCCTAACCACAAAGCTTATTAAATATCTTTGATTAGTATATATTCAAACCAAAGACCAAAATTATTTTTACTTGGAAAATATTTTTTAAGTATCTGATAGTCAGTGTTATAAAGTTGTAATTTTTTATTTTCCCAGAAATGGGATTGGCTAAAAAGAGTGATATTTATACGTTATTTCGTAACGATTGCGGTATTTCGTGTCGAGTATTATCCCATAAATTTGTTACCTTTAAAGCAAACCAATACCATGAAAGAATATGACTATAGAAGAATTGAAACAATTTTTTGACGAACGCCCTTCATTGAGTGTCAATGGGGTAACATTGGAGGCAGGGCTTTCCGAAAGTTATTTGAGTAAAATTTTGAGAGACACTAGACCTTTATCCAGCAAAACAGTGGATAAATTAAAGCCTGTACTAAAAAAATATGGCTACGGTTGTAAATAATTAGTCCCGAAATTCGGTACTTTTTACTCCTTTTTACTATATTTGTATCACTTTTTCGGGTGAGAAAGTAGCCAATGAGTATAGCTTGGAACCTGTCTCATTGGCTTTTATTCACGTTAAACAACACGAATAATGCAATGTACACAACCCTCATTGAATAGTCAAAATATGTCGTTACAAAACGATGCTAAAATACACCTAAACTCCCTTATTGATAATTTATGTTATAGTTTGCAACGCAGGCTTGAAAACATTTCGGCTTTGAGCCAAGACTCGCTAGAGTATTTCCAAGCGCAAAATTCTTCACAAATTGATCATCATTTATTAATGTTAGAGGATGAGCTACGTCTTGCCCGCAACGATTGGGCGTTAATAGAGTGGTTGGGTAGGTAGGCGGTAAAATAGAAACACCTTTTCAGACCACCGCATAACGGTTTTTGAGAAGGTGTTGATTATATGGAAAAGAAACCGAGCCCTAATTAAAACTGTTCTGCTTCTTGAATAATTTCTTCTAACAAGTGAAGCTTTTTATTTTGCAAAGTTTCTATTTGTTGTTGAAGTTCTTTCATTTGCTTCAATTTACCTTGTACTTCACTTGGGGCAGTAATGGCCCCTGTAATCCAGTACTCAGCAATTTTCATTTTTTCGTCCTGAGTTGCAAGCATTTCCATAATTGTACGATTTATACATTCCTTATAAATAACTAGAGTTATTTTATAAATCTAAATTACAGAAATTTATTTTTTATTCCAATAGCTTTCTTTTTCATTAGGGAAGTCCTTTTGCTTAATATCGCTCACGTAATTTTGAATAGACCCCGTAATTACAGAATGTAAGTCGGCATAGCGACGTAAAAAACGCGGTTTGAAATCCTTATTTATTCCCAGCATATCTTGTAGTACCAATACTTGCCCATCAGTATCAACCCCAGCTCCAATACCAACGGTAGGAACTTTCAAGGACTCAGATACTTTTTTGGCAAGTGGCGCAGGTATTTTTTCCAGTACTATTCCAAAACAACCACACTCTTGTAAAATAAGGGCATCTTGAATAAGCTTAGCAGCTTCTTCTTCTTCCTTGGCGCGCACAGTATAAGTACCAAATTTATAAATAGACTGAGGGGTAAGCCCCAAGTGTCCCATGACTGGTACACCAGCACTTAATACCCTCGTTACCGATTCTTTGATTTCGGCACCACCTTCCAGTTTTACTGCGTGGGCGCCCGACTCTTTCATAATACGAATAGCTGAGCGCAATGCCTCTTCGGAGTTGCCCTGGTAAGAGCCAAAAGGCAAATCAACTACAATCAGGGCGCGTTTGGCAGCTCTTACTACTGCCGATGCGTGGTAAATCATTTGATCGAGGGTAATAGGCAAGGTAGTTTCGTGCCCTGCCATTACGTTAGACGCAGAGTCACCTACTAAAATAACATCTACTCCAGCGCCATCTACAATTTTGGCCAGGGAGTAGTCATAAGCGGTAAGCATAGATATTTTTTCGCCTAGGGTTTTCATTTCCTGAAGCGAGTGAGTAGTTACTCGTTTGAGTTCTGCACTATATGTAGACATAAGGTGTTGGTTTTTTTTAAGTAATGCGATTGGGTCAGACGCATGAGGCTTTGGTTAGCCAGTACCCAATAAAGTGATACAAATATTGATAAGAACAGAAGTTTTGGTTGGTTTGATGGTTAATTACTGCAATAAAACTACCTTTACCCCTGTTTTCTGTGAGGGTCAAATGTAGTACAATTTATTGAGAAACCGAGAAAAGATTTGGCAAAGCCATCGGCTATGCAAGGGGTTTTTAGTAGCTTTGTGGAATTTTTTGACACAATAGATCACTAATTTAAGAATGCTTAAAATCAAAAAGATACGGGCATATTATCAGGCATACCGTAAAGATTTGGCAGCTACCCTTAAGCTAAGTTACCCTATTATGATAGGGCAGGTAGGGGTAATGCTCATGTCGTTGATAGATAATGTAATGGTAGGGCAATTGGGCGCAGTGCCTTTGGCAGCTTCTTCTATAGCCAATGCCATATTTTTTATGCTTACCATATTTGGGTTAGGCACTATTTCTATAATAACTCCGCTTGTGGCTACTCGCCACGGCAAGCAAGACAAAGATGCTTGTGGGGCTCTATTTTCTGCGGGCATCAAAGTAGCCTTTGCTTTTGGGGTATTGTTTGTCGGTATTAGCTACTTGTTGGTATCTTATTTTGACATATTTGCTCAACCTGAAAAGGTAGTACCACTTGCCATTGAGTATTTGATTATTATTGCTTTTTCGGCCATTCCTATGATGCTGTTTATGGTAGCCAAACATTTTGCTGAAGGCATATCAGCTACCAAACCTGCCATGTATGTGACCTATGTCAGTGCGATAGTAAATGTTTGTTTGAACTATGTGCTTATTTATGGGAAGTTGGGTGCACCCGCATTAGGGTTGGCTGGAGCAGGGTATGCTACCTTGATTACTCGTGTACTAATGGCAGCAGGTATGTTTTGGTATGTGTTTACTAAGCCACGTTTTCGCCCTTTTCTGCGTACATTTACCCTATTTAAAGCCACTTATTCACAAACTAAAATCATACTTCAGCAAGGCTTGCCGGCTGGTTTTCAGCACTTCTTTGAGGTGTCAGCTTTTGCTGGGGCGGCAATTATGGTAGGTTGGTTGGGTGCCAAACCATTGGCAGCCCATCAAATAGCCCTCAACCTTGCGGCGGTTACGTATATGGCAGCTACTGGGTTAGGGGTAGCAGGTTCTATCAGGGTAGGCAACGCCGCCGGAGAAGGAAGCCCAGCTCGGATATTCAGGGCGGGTACCAGCGCTTTTATGTTAGTATTTATATTTATGAGCATTACTTGTTTGTTGTTTATTTCGTTCAATTACTTTTTGGTAAAAGTATACATAGACGATCAACAAGTAATCAATATAGCCGCTTCGTTAATGATTATTGCAGGTTTTTTTCAATTGTCAGATGGCATTCAAGTAGTAGGTTTGGGGGTATTACGAGGCATAGGCGATGTAAACCTGCCTACTGTTATCACCTTGGTATCTTATTGGTTCATTGCTTTGCCAGTGGGTTATATCTTGTGCTTTCACTTCAATTGGGGCGTAGAAGGCATGTGGGTAGGGCTACTACTAGGGCTTACTGTCTCGGCTATTTTTCTCACTTTACGTTTTTACCGGCTGGTATACGCCAATCGCAAGCAAGAAGCCACAATGCATTAATTATGAATGGGAGGTCTTTGGTGCTTGTCAGAAAACATTATTGCTTGGTTGGTGGTATCTTTCAATGGGGCATAATCAATCGATGGTTGTTCCTTGACCGACTTTATGGGGCGAGCCACTTTTTCCTCATTTTTTTTTAATGCCTCAAGCGCAGCTTTGGCGTGTTGGTGACTAGCATTGATATTGATGATAGGGGCAGGATAGTCTTTGCCAATAGTACATTTATAAAAAGTTTGTTCAATGGTAGTCATCTTGCTCAAATCGTGGATGAGCCCCGCTGGAATGTTTTTAAGCTCAGGTACCCATTTTTTTATAAATTGGGCTTCAGGGTCACACTTTTTAGAGACTTTTATTGGGTTCAAAATTTTCACCTTATGAGTATCTACAGCTCCTGCCTGCGCCTGAAAGCGAACAAAGTGCACACCTGGTTCATAGTCTAAAAACTGTTGGGCAAGGTAATGCACTCCAGTATGCCACGATTGCCACAAGTGGTGGGTAAGAAAAGACACGATTAATGAACGCATTTGGAAGTTGAGATAACCTGTTTGCTGTATACAACGCATGCTTGCATCTACCATAGGAAAACCTGTTTGCCCATTTTTCCAAGCCTCCAGCAGGTCATTTTTACGGGGGTGTTCCAATTGTAGGTATGCCTCATTCCCTGCCTCAAACTCCAGGTAATCTTCCATTTCAAATTTTTGTATGGCTTGACAATGCAGGCGCAAATGATGCAGATATGCCTCAAAGTTGGCTCGATGAGGTGAGTCTACCATCAACTGTTGGCAATGTTGGTATACTTGCCGTACACTCAGGTTTCCCCATGCCAAATAAGGTGATAAATGGCTATTACTCTGGTTGCTTAATGCAGGTTGTTTATGTTGGGTTGTATATTGTACAATACGTTTTTTGCCAAATGCCTTGAGGTACTTTTGAGCACTGCGTATGCCCACTGGTTGGTAGTTCTTGGGGTAAAGATGAATTTTTTGTCCGGTCACATAGTCAAACAAAAAAGCAAAATCAGTCACTTCATAAGGTATAGCATTTAATTGGGCTAAGTTGGGCGTAGCCAGTGGTTCTTTCATAAATATTTGCCAATCTTGTGCCCAACCTCGGCGATTTTTTCTACCCCTTTGTATGCCATTTTGTTCAAACTCTTGCCACTCTATGTCTTTTTGTTCAAAAAAATGTTGTATTTGACGGTCACGGTCATAAGTTAGCCGAATGCCTGTTTCCTGATGCGAAAAAACTTTGTCAATTTGGTGGGTTTTTAATATATATTCGAATACATCAGAGGCTTCAGCATGGAAGCAATGAAGCTTGGCTTGATGGTCTTCCAGTTCAAAATTGAGGTCTTCTATAGATTGATACACAAATTGCCAATGGCGTATGTTCCAGTCGGGGCTTTGTTGCAAAGAGGGCTCAAAAACATATATAAGTAAAACAGGTAAACCCGCTTCGATAGCAGCTTTGAGTGGGGCATGGTCTTCGAGACGCAAATCGCGTTTAAACCATACCACATTGATCATAGAAGTGTCTGTGACAGGGGTATCAGTCGAATCGACATTTTCTTTTGGCTGCTCCATGCAATTACCCAAGGTTTTAGTCATAGTCCAGTGTATAAAAGTGAGGTGCATTGACAACAATATGAGTATTTATAAAGTTTGCCTATCAATGTTTAGCAAAAATACAAAACCCAAACAGATTTTGCTAACTTTTTGTGAGCGTTTGTGTATAAAATGGGCATATAAAGTAAGGCAGGTACTATTTCTTTCAAAATTCCCCAAAACCTCTCTTTAACACTACTTTAACAAGTCAATAACTACTCAGTAACAGGGGTTTTTTGTACAAACTAATATCTTTGAGACTTCAACTTAAAAAAACAAACATCTAATTCTGTAATCTTATGAAAAATCACCTACATTTATTGTTTTCAGCGATTTTCTTTTTGTCTGTTACTACATTGGCCATTGCTCAACCCAAACTACCTGCGCCTAGCCCTGGTGCTGAGGCAATGCAAACTGTAGGTTTAACCGATGTAAAAATTGTATATTCTTCTCCTGCGGTAAAAGGACGTACCATTTGGGGAGGACTCGAAAAGTATGGCAAAGTTTGGCGTGCTGGAGCCAACACTCCTACAAAGATTTCTTTTAGCAATGACGTGAAAATCAACGGTAAAAATATTAAAAAAGGAGACTATGTGTTAATGCTCGACCTCAAAGACGCGAATAACTGGGAGTGGATGTTGGCTACTAAAGGGAGCGCCTTTGGTTTTAAGGAAGCCGATGTAGTAGTAAGAACTAAAGCTACTGTCACTAAAGGTTTACGTAACAGAGAGCGTTTGACTTATTATATTTCTGCTGGTACCAATGGCGAAGGCACCGTGAACCTTCGCTGGGAAAAAATAGAAGCTTCTTTCTCTTTTACAAGCGATATAAAAGGACCTTTGATGGCAAGTGTAAAGAAATTTGCTGGTCAGGCAAACTGGTTTAACTTAGGGAATACTGGTTACCAAGTGGTGTTAAACTCTGACAAAGAAAAAGACCTGAAACTAGCCAAAGGTATGATTGATGCTTCGGTAGCTATGGGCGGCGAAAATATGATTAACACTTGGTGGAAGGCCGAATTGATGGCTAAAATGGGCGAGAAAAAAGAAGCTTATAAACTAGGTAAAAAAGTAAAAGAGCTATACGCCAAAGAGAAACGCAACGGTTGGAAAAACTTCTACAAAAACACCATTGATCCAAGTCTTTCTAAAGGAATGAAAGCGTGGAAATAATTTGAATATATTGATATATTATCGAGGGGAAATGAGAATTTCCCTTTTTTTGTGGCTTTTTTGTAACAATGCCTACAACAGGTGCATTGAATTATGCGAAGAAGTTGTATCGAATAGGTCATATCCTTATTAATCAAAATACATATTATATTCTTATGGCAAAACACAATACTTTGTTTTTACTGGTTTTGACCTTGGTTTTTGGGAACTGCCTGATGGCAAAAGCCCAATCTTTGGCAGAACCCCGCCCCCAAATGAATGTTGCTGAAATAAAACTGGCGCTCAAAAAACTACAGGTAACAGGTACCGCCATGTACCTTGCTGCTCACCCTGACGATGAGAACACCCGTTTGATTGCCTACCTTGCCAAAGGAAGGTTATACCGAACGGCTTACTTAGCCTTGACACGTGGCGATGGAGGGCAAAACCTGATAGGTACCGAAGTAAGAGAGTTGTTGGGAGTTATTCGCACTCAGGAGCTACTGGCGGCTCGCCGTACCGATGGAGGGCAGCAGTTTTTTACCCGTGCCAATGACTTTGGTTACTCAAAGAATACCCAGGAAACCCAGCAAATATGGGACAAAGAAAAAGTAAAGGCCGATATGGTATGGGTAATTCGTAAGTTTCAACCTGATGTAATTATCACCCGCTTTTCGCACAACGAATTTACCAAGCGCAACCATGGTCATCATGTGACCTCGGCAGTATTTGGTGCCGAAATAAGCAAGTTAGCCGCTGATCCTACCAAATACCCTGAACAATTGAAGTATGTAAAAGTATGGAAGCCCAAGCGGGTTGTTTGGAACACCTATCGTCACTATATGAGGTTTACCGGGGCAAAAACAAAACCTGATATGTCGAAATATCCTAAAGTAGACGCAGGTGCATACAATGTGCTGTTAGGCAAAGGTTATGGTGAAATAGCTGCCGAAAGTCGTAGCATGCACCGTAGCCAGGGGTTTGGATCTGCCAAACGTCGTGGGGTTCAATATGAATACTTTGAGCATGTAGACGGCAACAAAGTAAGTGGTGGACAAGCCGATTTGTTTGAAGGGATAGATGTTACCTGGAAGCGGGTCAAAGGAGGCAAAAAGTTAATCCCGATATTGGCGAAAGCTTATAAAGAGTTTGATGTGCAAAACCCTGCTAAAATAATTCCTACCTTGACTAAAGCCTATAAGTTGATGCAAAACCTCCCCCAATCGGCATTGGTAGAGGCCAAGCTAGAAGAACTTAAAAATGTGATTTTTCAATGTGCAGGAGTATGGTACGAGGCACTCAGTCCAGTATATGGAGTAGCTGCTGGTGACAAGGTTCAGCTAAATATGCAGGTAATCAAGCGTTCAAACTATCCAGTTACTTTACAAAAAGTAGATGCCATATTTGCGCAAAGCAATGCATCTAAAGAGCTTAAGAATAATCATTTAGAACGAATTAAATTAAGTGTAACAATACCCACCAATGCTCAAAACTCTCAGCCTTATTGGTTGCACGAGCGTGCCAATAAGGGAATGTTTAAGGTAAAAGAACAAACGCTGATTGGTTTGCCCGAAAATAAGCCTGCCATTCCAGTAAAGTTTACCTTTAAGATTGGTGGCTTGGTGTTGACAGATATAGTTCCTGTATTTCATAAGTGGGTGATTCCGCAAAGGGGTGAGCGTTACCGTGCCTTAGAGATTACGCCACCAGTGACTGCCAATATTGCCAATCCAGTATATTTATTTACCAGTAAAGTTCAAAGCATAGAGGTGGTAGTAAAAGCGCATACCCACAATTTTGTTGGGAAAGTAGCCTTACAACTGCCCAAAGGCTGGAAAAGCAGCCCTGCATCGGTAGAAGTAAACCTGAAAGAGAAGTCCCAAGAGCAAAAGGTTAGCTTTAAAGTAACCCCTCCTGCCCAGGCGTCCGAAGGAGTAGCAAAGGCAATAGTAACGGCAGGAGGCAAAGCTTATACTTATGGTTTGCTCACCATTGATTATCCTCATATCCCTATCCAAACTATATTTCCGGTAGCAGAAGCCAAAATTGCCAAGCTTAAAATTGCCAAAAAAGGGGAGTTGATTGGGTATATTATGGGAGCAGGCGACAAAGTCCCTGAGTCGTTGCGTCAGATTGGTTATAAGGTAGATTTATTAAAAGATGCTGATATTACAGCAGCCAACCTAAAAAAATACGATGCTGTAATGGTAGGTATCAGGGCATATAATACTAAGAAACGGATGAAGTTTCACCAAAAAACATTGCTTGAATATGTGAAAAATGGAGGCAATATGGTCGTACAATACAACACTAGTCGCCGTACAGTTACCAAGCAATTGGGGCCTTACCCTTTGAAGCTTTCGCGCGATAGAGTGACTGTAGAAGAGGCAAAAATGAGTTTTGTTGCGCCCAAACATCCAGTGCTAAACACTCCCAATAAGTTGACTGCAGCTGATTTTGACCATTGGGTACAAGAGCGTGGATTGTATTTTCCTAATCAGTGGGATGAAAAATACCAACCTATTTTTTCGTGTAATGATCCAGGCGAAAGCCCCAAAAAAGGTAGCTTACTGATTGCCAAATACGGCAAAGGTTATTATGCTTATACTGGTTTGTCGTTTTTCCGAGAATTGCCAGCAGGTGTAGCAGGAGCCTATCGTTTACTTGCCAACATCTTGTCGTTGGGTAAGTAAAAGAGAGCATATCCTCCCAAGAAGTGCAATTGGGAGGATATCATTTTTATGTTCCCAGAATTATTTGAGAGAGGCAAGAACAAGTTGCATGATTTTCTCAATACTTACCAGTTTTAGTTTCAAGTCTGCTACTTCATCTTGCAATGATGTGATTTTTGCTGACAACTCCTGCTCAAGAGCGGTGTTTCCGGATAACGGTTGATTCAAATCTCTCATGCCTTCTTGCGAATTGTTTGAGTTAACTTGAGTTTTTGGTGATACAGAGGCAGAATGAATCTTTATTCCCTTGGGTATTTCGCCAAGTAAACGATCTACTTCAGCCATTTCGGCTTCCACATCTATCCTAAACTCGGCAACGCTTGTATAGTTTGTATACGAATCGTTGATTTCCAGCACATCTCGTTTTGCAGATGAATTAAGAGTAGTAGCAGGAGTAGATGTTTGATTGAGCGATTGTGTAGCAGAATTGGAATCCAGGTGAGCAAACAATCGGTCAACCTCGGCCATTTCAGCTTCTACATCTAACCTAAACTCAGGCAGATTAGTGAAGTTGGTATAATCGTCGTTAATATTTAAGTTATGCTTGTTTTCCAATTCTTTAGCAGTTAAATCAAGGTTTTCAAGTTGTTTGTCAAGTGATTGTTACGCAATAATTGCTCCTTTTTACTTTAATTAGCTTGGCAGCGTTGACGCTTTGTTTTGTAGCTTTGTCTCCTTAAAAAAACAGTCAAGTAGCATAGCAAGCTTCAGCTCAACAAAGCTAAAAGGGAACCTGTATTTTGCATAGGTCACTAAATACACTGGAACTTAAATTTTTATTTTAGACTTAAACAAAAGTGGTTTTTTGGACATATTTTGACCAATTGTCTGAATACCAACATTAATCAACCTAAGCTATTTCTAAATCCCGGTTCATCGGGGCAGCTTTGCTTTGCTGAGCTCTGCTTCAGCTAATCCTGTAAATCTTAAAACCGAGTCTACAGCTTGCTGTGACGAGCTCACCACAGGTAATCACTTTAATCTTAGTATAATGATGGATTTTTAAAATTTAAACCACCTTAAAACCAGCTATTTAGTTCTGACAGGTTTTTGCAGCCTGTCAGAACTGGTCAAGTGTTATAGTGTTAAATTATTTTTGTTCCAAGGTACTTGTATACATTGTCTAATAAGTTTGATAATATTCCATTTCTTGTATGGTCTTATCGAAACGAGACAATACAATGTCCTCTTTGGCAAAGGCTTGGAGAGTTTTTAAGAAAAATATCAAGTCATTTAACGCAATGTACTAAGTCTTAGCGCATCATTTCCCGGTAAGGAGGAAAATACTCAGTTGCTTTATGTTGGTATTTAAATACCTCCTCTACTACTTTCATTCCCCGGTGGGTAATGCTCGCCTGGTACTGTGTTTGACTTCCAGTGCCAGAAGTAGCCATAGAAGGATGCA
The DNA here is from genome assembly GCF_947493425.1 of uncultured Microscilla sp. Classification (GTDB taxonomy): domain Bacteria; phylum Bacteroidota; class Bacteroidia; order Cytophagales; family Microscillaceae; genus Microscilla. The sequence continues at coordinate 26,293 of NZ_CANLRP010000007.1, forward strand.
TACGTATCAATTCGTGCATATACAAATACTTGTAGGCAGCTTGAAAAGCCATATTACTAATACCTACATTAGAGGCCAATTCCTGAATATTGGCTATAAAATCCATGTCAGAATTGCTAGTCTTGTATAATTCCATAAGAATCTGAAAACGATAAATTTGATTCTCTTGCACAATATTTTGCATGTACGTTGATATTTTAAAAAGTTAATACTATCTAGAAAAGAAATAAAATGAATACAACCATATGAACAAGCGTCAAATTACCTTCAAGTTATTGGCCAATAAAGCGAAATACCTGGCGGTTCATATCGTAGCACTTCATCAAGATCTAACCCTCAATCATAAGGAGTTTTACTTATCCCAAAAGCTCATAGAAAATGGGACAATCATTGGCGAAAAAATCACAGAAATGTCAAGCTTACCTTCTAAAGAAGCGATTCTCCAACATATTTCTCAGGTTTTAGACTATTTGCATAAAACACACTATTGGCTCAATCTACTTTTTGAATCAGGTAGAGTAAATGAACCTGATTATGAACTTGTAAATCAGGAACTTGCTCAGCTTGAACAAATTATTCAGGAGAATTTCACAATTACTTAAGTACTGTATGTTAGCGTACAAAGTGATGCAATGTTTGAGGCTCTGAAATACATTTTTTGCACGACAAAAACCAATAACTGTAAGGCAATGCCTATGACTAAAATTATTGTCATCAACCCCTCTTTATCACATTGTGAGCAAATCAAAGGTGAGTATTTCTCACCCAGGGCAGCCAGGCTAACAAGTACTCAATGTTGCATCTCACGAAAAGCCGGAAAGTAATACGTTGGCTCGTTTTCGTTCAAGAAGACTTCTTCTATGGCTTTGAGGCCCGAATGGGTCAAACAAGCTTGATACCTTCTTGTTGATCCTCCAAAGCGTACTCGAATAAGTTCTTCCATTTGTAAATATTTCCAGGCAGGCAAAAAGTCCAGTAGTTTGATTCCCTGGCTCATAGAAAGCTCCCGTAAATCATATACTGTATCTATATCGGCGTTGCTCCTCTTATAAAGCTCGAAGAGAATCCGAAAACGATGCCATTGCCGGTCGAACACTATTTGAAACATGGCATAAATTGTTTATTATTAATTGTTTAAGTTGTAATTGCTTCCTTGAGAGACTCGCACATTTTAATATCCATTTGATGCACTGTGCTATTAGGGTATTTTCTCCTTATTTCGGTTCGTCCTACTTCCACACATTTGCGAAACCATTCTTCAGTAGTAAATAGCTTTCGATGTATTCTCAACCCAAATTTTTCTTCCATTTTAGGCTTCCAAACTGCATAATACCATTCCATGGAAGGTTGATGAAATCCTCTAATTACTCGTTTATCGAAGATGAATTTTCTACAACCAAATTGCTTGATGAGTAGTCCTTTTTGTAATAGTAGATTTTTAAAATCCTCGATAGGCATGTATGGCAGTAATACTTCACATATAAAAATTTGTGTGCTTTGACTCACATAAATTTTTCCAGTTTTATCTTCATACTGAGTAACAAAACCATTTTCCTGAAGGATTCTTAAGTCATCTTGTATCATCTTAATTCGTGAATTTTCGTGTTAAAACAGCAAAAGTGAATCAATTGGCTAAAATCCAAAGCCAGATATGAAATACTCATGAATATTGTTGGTGGATATTTGGGTGTTTAGCCACTGATTGAGGTGCTCTTTTTGGGTTACAAACTCAGTGTGACCTATTTCTTGTACTTTTTGAATAGCTTCTGAACGAAATTCCCCGACTTGAGGGAATACATAAAAGCGACTACCTCTTTGAATCTGTAGGCTTTGTTTTTCATTCAAATCACTGTGACTAGATGAGCTACCCAACATGGGAGGACTTGTGTATTCCTGAAAACTATCTTGTTGAAAAGACAGCAAGGTCATGTTGGAGCCAATATAGTCTAAACGAGAGTTTATTTTGTCAATGACACAAACCCCATATTGAATCGTATCGCGGAACTGCTGACGGTCATTATGCATCTTGTTCAAATAAAAATCAACTCTATTAAGGATAGATTTTACATCTATTAAATGGCTTTCCAGTACAATGGTGTTGGTCAAGTGATTACAAACAATCGCTTGTTGCAATCTGTCACTATCGGTACCCTCGCAAAAAGCAAAGATTAGATAGACAAGACCCATTTTTTCTTTTGCCCACACAAAGCTCCCCTTCAGATTGTCCTGAGACGCCTGTAAAAAGAAAGATTGAGGAAGTAACTGCTGAAGTTGATGTTCAGTAGTAAAAAGAACATCTCCCAAGTAGTCAAACTTAGAGGAGGAGGGCAAAGATGCCTGTTCATTATTAATAGCAGAATAGTTTTGCGTAGTGTACTGACTAAGCTCTTGCGCCAGACCGTTTATGGTCATTTCTGCCATCTTAATTGTGGAATCCAGTTGCTCCTCGAGGTACTCGATACGTTCTTGCATGGCTTTTACATTTTGATCTGTTTCATTAGAGGAAGAATCGTCATTTGACCCATAATGAGACAAATCACGAGATAAACTACCCAACTCCTCAGTCTTGAGGTTTTTCTGTTGTAATAGTTGTTTTATCAACTGCAATATTTGGAAGTCTTCGTTGCTCATACTGTTTAATATCCAGTAGAAAATGTTCAACAAAATTAATCGTGGTAAACGAGAAAAAATGTGAATTTATATATTAAAAATAAGAGAAAATGATGCCAAAAGCTTGTTTTTTGTGTTAAATTTTCTGAAAGTATTGGATTTTTAGAAATATAATTGTTTTACTTTAGATATATAATGTTAAACAGTTTATTTCCTCTTTTTGGAAACTAAAATTAGCTTTTAAAGCTTGTTTAAAATTAACAGTTAGTAGGACATCGAATCAAGTTTGGTAGGTCTCCAATGCATCGAGACTGTGAGTCTTTACGCAACTTTTCTGATTGTATTTTGTCAAACCCGTTTTGCTGTGGTGAACTCAATGAAGTCAGTTTAGCTAAAGCAGAGCTATGTAGCCTTGAGTTTTTCAAATTAGTATAAGTACTAACTTTTCAAAGGTGAAACAAAGCTCCTAAACTTAATTTGGATGATTTAGAAACTTGCTAAAACTTGATTTGATGCATCTAACCAAAAAAGACATTATAAAATACCTTTTAAACAAGTTCTAAGCTGCTAAAAATCGAAATTGAAATCATTAAACTCCCCAGGTTGACTGTCAATCTTATCAGGGCGGTGAGCAGGGGTTGATTGATCAGGTTCAGTAGATGGCTTTAGTGGTAAAGCTTCTTTTGCTGTTGAAATAAAACTGTCTTCCTGATCAAGGTGTTGAGGTGTTGGGGGGAGTTCTTTTTGGGGAATAAAATCTGGCTGAGCAGGGGTAGGTTTTGAGGGAGTGTCTACTTGGAAGCTTTCTTGTCCAAATTGACTGGCGTCTAAATCTAGTGATCCCCAAGGGCTGCTTTCTGGAGAAGCCTCAGTAGTAGATGTTAGAGCAGGAACAACAGATCCTGCATGTTTATCAATTAAATAATCGATAAGTGTTAAAGCTAATTGAATATTATTCATAATTGTTCGTTTGAAGTAAGATATGTCTTCATTATCAAAAATTCAACCAATTTGTTATTTATTTAAGGTAAAATTAGAAAGAATATTGAGTGGGGCGATGTGTATCAAATTATCTAATATTGACACTGTTTCTTAAAAGGTAAAAGCCCCCCTAGATTGTATATAATTATATGGCAGATCAGGCACCTACTGATCACATTCCTGAAGCCACCTCACCGCATGAACTTTGTCAGCAATAGGCATAATATGTAAGCAGCCACTTGGGAACAGTTTATTCAAACGACGCGAGAATCCAAATTGATAAATCACATTTTCAGGAAAAGTAAAGGCGATGTGGTGCTTACAACCTATGGCTTTGGTAATTTTAGGAATCCATTCATCAACTACCCAATCAATGTCTTCAGGGCTTGCTGAAAAATTTTGTAAGTCTAAAAACCATTTACCCACTTGGTATTTCTTGGCATGCTGACCAACTTCTTGAAATAGACCTCTGAAATCTTTGCTAGGACAATGTCCTTTGCTTTCAATAATGAAAATTCCCTCTGCAGTAATTAAATCAGCATTGATGTAACTGCTTCTATAAATTTCGGTAACCTTAGTGTTTGCTATTGCTGTAATGCTCATTGTTAATGATTAATCGTAAAATTTTGTATTAAGTATTTGGTTTGATAGTTGGCAAAAATTAAGCAAGGAGCATAACTTGTTGATTATAAGACGTTTAATTTATAAAGAGTAAAAATAAAAGTGCCATTTAGAGAAAATATTCCCTATTTGGGAAAAAAGTTAAACTGTGCTATTAATTGGTGGAAGGTAGAGGTGGCAAACCTCCAGGAAAGATGAATTTTGTAGATAATGAATGTAATGCCTTATAATAAGTTTAAAAACATCACACTTAACTGTTTTAAAGGTACACCCTTTACTGTTTATGAGTATTAATACTTAGTGTTTAGCTTTTTTGTTTACCTTATCCAAGTACCTTTTCTTATGTAATTTATTTTGTGTTTAGCTTTTTATAATAAAAAATTTAGTTTCATCTGATTTAATAGAAACAACTTCTTAGCTAATAGTATTGTTATACTCTAGGCTTTTGGATGTACATTTAAAATGTTTGTTTGAATACTGATCACTGAAAGTAAGTTAGTTAAAATACAGTAATTAGAGCAGAGAAAGGATGCAAATGCTTGTTTCCTGATTATAGTTTGATCTCGTTTAAGTAGATAGTTTTGCTATTTAATATTATGTAAGTTTTTTTACAAAAAAACATATAGTCCAGTTTGCCTTTCCGAAACCTGTTGATTTTCCACAAAATTTTATGAATTATTTAACAAGCTATAACCCTCTTTGTGAAGGAGCAAGCTTTAAAAATCTTCAAGATTTCCTTACCTTGGGCAAGAAGTAGCATACTCATGAACAAAAAAACCACGTATGACCAACCAAGAAACCCCGCAAGAAGAGCAAATAAACACAGAAGAAGATGAAAAAATAGGCTTACCTTCTATATTTAAAAACTGGACACAGATGTATGTATTTGTATTGGGCGAGCTTGCCCTACTGATATGCCTGTTTTACATATTTACTAAACTATTCGAATAGCTTACCTAACAAGTAATTATCAGGTACTACAGGTTAATCTTACCTGTAACTTATGGCTAATTGCTTACCACTACTTTTAATCTCAAAAAAATCACCTTTTAAAACATGGGCACTTTAGACTGGGTAGTTCTTATCCTTACCCAATTATTGATTGTAGGCTATGGCTTGTGGAAGAGCCAGGGAAGCAAAAATATGCAAGCGTATTTGTTGGGCAACCGCGAAATGACCTGGTTTACCATCGGGTTGTCTATTATGGCAACTCAGGCAAGCGCTATTACTTTTTTATCGGCACCTGGCTTGGGTTATGACGATGGAATGCGCTTTGTCCAATTTTACTTTGGTTTGCCATTGGCAATGGTCATTATTTCAGCAGTTATTGTCCCTATTTACCGCCGCTTGAATGTGTACACTGCCTATGAGTATTTAGAGAAACGTTTTGATCTTCGCACCCGCGCTTTTGCTGCTTTTTTGTTTTTGCTGCAACGTGGTCTGGCAGCAGGCTTTACTATTTTTGCACCTTCACTTATTTTATCTGCATTGTTGGGTTGGAACATCTATTGGACCAATTTTTTTACTGGTTTAGTGGTGATCATTTACACTGTATCAGGAGGTACCAAAGCGGTAAGCCAAACCCAAAAGGTGCAAATGGTGATTATCTTGCTTGGAATGGTGGTGGCTGGCTATATGGTGGTCAATGGTTTGCCTAAGGAAGTTTCGTTCAATGATGCCTTACATTTGGCGGGTAAAATGGGTAAACTTAATGTGGTAGACTTCGAGGTAGACCTGACTACCAAGTATAATTTCTGGTCGGGCATTATCGGTGGTTTTTTTCTTGCCCTGTCTTATTTTGGCACTGATCAGTCTCAAGTACAGCGCTACCTGGGGGGGCAATCGGCAGCCCAAAGCCGTTTGGGATTGTTGTTCAATGGTATGATCAAAATCCCTATGCAGTTTGCCATCTTGTTTATAGGTGCTATGATGTTTGTTTTTTATATGTTTCAGGCACCCCCTATTTCTTTTAAACGCAACCTGGTAGAAAACACCCGCAACTCAGCGTATAAGCAAGAGTTTAAAGCCCTGGAACAAGCGTATGATAAAAACTCTGCGGATAAAAAAGCGTATGCTTTGGCAATGGTGAAGGCACGTAAAGAAAAAAACTACGATGCTGAACAAGCAGCAGTAGCAGGGCTTCGTGCCAGTGAAAAGAAAGCCAAAGAAATAAAAGGAAAAGCCAACGCGGTAATGGTAAAAGCAGATAATACGGCTGATACCCGCGATATTAACTATATTTTTATTAGCTATGTGATGAAGTACCTCCCATTGGGCTTGGTAGGTTTGCTGGTATCAGTGATTATTTCGGCATCTATGTCTTCTACTGCCTCCGAACTAAATGCCCTTGCCTCTACTACCGTTATTGATATTTACAAACGAATGATTAAGCCTGAAGCCTCCGACCAACACTATTTACGCATGAGTAAAGTATTGACTATAGGGTGGGGACTATACGCCATTGTACTATCTATGTTTGCCAATAGGTTAGGTGCCTTGATAGAAGCGGTAAACCTAATAGGCTCGTTGGTGTATGGAACTATTTTGGGCATATTTCTGGTAGCATTTTTCTTGAAAAAAGTAGGTTCTAAAGAAGTATTTATTGCCGCAGTTTTTTCCGAGTTGTTGGTCATCTATTGTCATACTTCTCAGTATATCAATGCCTTTTTTGCGGCAAAGGGGGTAGATGTAGGCTGGTTTTTCCCTAATATCAATATTCCATTTTTGTGGTACAATGTCATCGGTTGTTTGCCACTTATTTTTGTTGCTTGGCTATTGCATCAATCTAAGTTTTTTAAAAAATAAAGGTATTTGTTCAAGGGAGAGGAGGCGTGTAAAAAAATGAGCGATTTTTTCATAATTGCCTGTTTTTTGTGTATTATATATTACCAGCCCAAAACAAACCCATTCCCTGTTATTTATACATTAAACCTATGAGATGTTTGTTTGTTCTCTTTGTATGTTTATGTATCCACATCAATAGCTTTGCTCAAAATACTATTTACCTCAACAACCTGGATGGGTTGATGTGGGTAGGTAAAAAAATGATGGTGCTTGAAGATAAAACCAGCACGCTTGCTATCAGTGATATTACAAAGCCTCAGTATCAGCAAACATTCAAACCCCTGCCTAAAAACATATTTAGCCACCCTGTTTCTACCTCTGCTTTTTGGTTTAAAATTATTATAGAAAATAAATCAAACAAAGATGTTTGGTTAAGCATAGCAGATACTCGTTTAAAATATATTGATTTTTATACCCCTAAAATTGACGGTACTTATTCCTCCCCCTTGTTGTTAGGGGCTAGTCGCCCACAGCAAAACAGAGTGTTTCCGTCTGCGTTTTATTGTGTCCCTATCCATCAACATCTTTCTCCTCAAACATATTATTTAAGAGTTAAAGGAAGTCTCAACCTATTACTTCCTTTTAAGGTTGGGACCACTCAGAGTTTGATTAAAAAATTTGACACTTACGACCAAATTCTAAATATTTTTATAGGCTTGGTATTGTCTATGTTAGTTTACAATCTGTTTTTGTTTTTTGCTACCCACGACAGACTCTATCTCATTTATGTAAGCTACCTTGCCATGGTATTTTTGGTGACACCCTTTAGTAATGGTCAAGCAATGTTTTTTTATAGTTGGTTTTGGGACAACTTTTTGGTGTGGCAAAGCCCATTGTTTTGGACGATTACTCTGTTTGTTGATCTTTATTTAAACCTTAAACAGCATGCGCCTAAACTAAAGCGTTGGCTTTGGGCGCTTACTATATGTTTAGGAGTGTTTTTTCCTTTACTTAATTTGCTGGGTATCCACATGACCTATTACCTTAAGTTTTTTCAATTGACGGTATTAGTTTATTCTTTTAGCCTACTTATTTGTGGCGTATACCTTTGGCTCAAGGGGCATAAAAATGCCCGATTTTATATTTTGGGGTGGAGTTCGGTGATCATTGCTTCTTTTGTTTATTTATTTACATCAAATGGATTATTGCCACTCAATACATTTACCCGACAATCGCTCTACTTTGGGTTTGGTTTAGAGGCGTTGATGTTTTCTTTGGCGTTGGGTGATCGGTTAAATATACTCAAAAAAGAAAAAGATGAGGCATTGGCGCAAAACTTACAGCTGATTACCAATCAAAAAGAAGCCCTAGAGCATAAGGTAAAAGAGCGTACTCTTGAGATACAAGAACAAAATGAGGAAATGGAGGCTCAAAACCAAATGATGAAAGCCACCCATCAAGAACTTCAAGAAACTTATCAAGAAATAAATAAGAAAAATGAGAATTTGCTCGCTTCTATTAACTACGCCAAAACCATTCAGAATGCATTATTGTCTTTACGCAAGGGGGTAATAAATGCATTGGGAGCCGATAATTTTTTCATTTTGTTCAAACCCCGCGACATTGTTTCAGGAGACTTTCACTATATAGAAGTTTTGGAAGACGAGCGATTGTTGCTTGCTGCGATTGATTGTACTGGGCACGGCATACCGGGGGCATTTATGTCTATGATTGGGTACGAAGTGATGACTGAAATAGTGAAGGTAAGAAAAGAAACCAAACCCAATACAATACTAGAGTTGTTGCACCGCTATATTGCCAGTGTACTTAAACAATCGGAAACTAATAACAAGGATGGAATGGATGCGGCGCTGGTGGTGATAGATAAACAAAAGCACTTGATGGAGTTTGCCGGAGCTAAAAACCCTTTAGTGTATATCCAAAATGAACAATTGACACTTATCAAAGGGGACAAACGCAGCATAGGAGGGCAAGTGAGGCAACTCAAGGAGTTTAGATGCCATCAAGTAGATATTAGCACACCCACTATTTTTTATTTATTTTCTGATGGTTATCAAGACCAGTTTGGGGGCGAAGAAAATAAAAAATTCATGTTAGCAAGGTTAAAGAACTTATTAATGGATGTGCATTTGAAAGAAATGGAAGAGCAGCAAAAAATACTAGATACAACCCTGGAACAATGGATGCAACAAGGGAACGAAACACAAATAGACGATGTGTTGGTAATGGGGGTGAAGGTGTAATTTGTTTAATCTGTATTTATGGTTACTTGGATGGCCAAAGCTACCAATGGGTAATCAGGGCAAGGGTGTATAGCATATTTAATCAATGTTCCGGTTCGGCGTACAATGTCTGTGGTGCCCTGTAAAAAAGGATGGATAGGATTTTTTCGTCGGTAAAGGCGACTTGGTTTTTGCATAGTCCACAAGTCATCTATAGTTTTGTTGCTCTGTTGAATGTAAAAGATTAACTTACTGAGCTTTTCTGGTTCCCAAACGTCTTGTAGGAAAATCTGATAGTATTTGGGGTGTTGTTGCACCACCAATTTTATTTGATGGTTACTTTCTCTTGTTTGATAGGTTTTCTCAAAACACAATAACTGAATGATAATCGAGCTGAGTTTGCGTTGAGGTATTGTTTCGTCTTGTTGCCAGAGTTTTTCCACGAGTGGCTTCCATGTATCGACAATAGATATAATTGATGCCTCATTTTTTATCCCTTGATAAGTGTACAAGGCGTTGGGTTGTTGAAAACCTTTCAGCAAATCATTGCCTAGGAGTTGATCGTCTTGTGGAGGGTAGACAAAGGTCTCGTAAGAGTTGATCAAGTATATGGCAAGTAAAATACTCGCTTCGTCTTCGCTTTTGAGCAAGGCTAATATAGATTGGAGTTGTTTGGGAGGGATCATTTGTGGAGGAGAGAGGAAGAATAGAGAGGAAAACTAATTGTTAAGAACACCTATTTTTAATACCAAACCTGCCTGATCAGGTTGCCAGGCAGGAAATAACGCATACTGAATTTTAGACTTTGATTTACGGACTATATCCAGCAAGTCAAGGAAATGATGGTCATTTTTGGTTTTAGCTAAAATACCCTTGCCATGCAGACTTGTACTGTATTCCTTTTGTAGGTTGGGCAAATCTTTCGAAAGTTTGTTAGCCTTATGAATGTAAGGCAGTAAAGTACTTAGATTTTTTAAATACCAATTTTCTTTGAGCCACAACTCGAACTTATCCCCTGTTTTATTAATTACTAATTTAATGGCATTATCAGGCACTTGAGTATCATATCGGTTTTCAAGGTAAAGTAAATTCAACAATACATGAAAGGTTTTGCGTTTTACTTTTTTATGCTCTTCTGAGGTTTCCAATAATTGGTCCCACACCCCTAGTATATTTATAACAGTTTCACTGGTTTTTACTCCTTGGTAGGTATATAGTGCCTCCATAGTATCGAGACTCTTGTGTGATATATTGCCAAGGTATTCATCACTGTATTGGGCGATGTCTTCGAAAGCATCCAGTGATGTAATGAGGTTTAACGCTAAAAGAATGTTAATCTCATCACCACTATTGAAGAGTGATAATATTTTTTCTGCTTGTCTTTTTGTGATCATTATCTATAGAAACGAATAAATACAAAAAAAGTGCTGTTCAATTTGTTGAACAGCACCATAAGCCTTTGCATAAATACTTTGTTTGCTTAAGTATACTCAAGCAAACAAAGCCTGAAAACATTATTCTTGAGAGCCTTTTTTCTCTTTCATTTTCTTAAAACCTGACTTACTCATTTCTGCACGAGGAAAAGCATTGTTTTTAGTATCAATGTCAGCAGTTTCGCCATTAGGATCTACTACAAACTTCACTACTTCTTTTTTAGTCATCAATACCTTAGACACTTTTACCGGGTCTTTTTTCCAGATTTCTGCAGGTATTTTTACGTTTTGCTGGCTTCCATCCTTATACTGCATTTTTACAATAATTGGCATCAGCAAACCACCCTTGTTTTTAAAGTCTAATTGATAAAAGAAGCTGTTAGGGCTCATTGCCTCTTTATCCCCTTTGTTGAGTGTTAAGCCACGTCGTTTGACAATCGCAGTAATGTTATTGATTTGGTCTTGAGTATAAAATGTGGGCTTAAATACCATTTTACTTGCCACAGTTTTGTTTTTATCGCTTTCTACCTGAAACAATTTCACACCTTCGAGCGAAATATCACAAGGTTCGGTAGAATAAAACCAACCTCTCCAGAACCAATCTAAGTCAACCCCAGAGGCATCTTCCATAGTACGGAAAAAATCGGCAGGTTTTGGGTGTTTAAACATCCACTTTTGCGAATACTCACGGAAAGCATAGTCAAACAATTCTGGTCCCATAATGGTGTTGCGTAAGATGTTCAACGCGGTGGCAGGTTTGCTGTAGGCATTAGGCCCAAAATAAGGAATCGACTCAGAATTACTCATGATAGGTACCATTTTCTTAGGGTCAATACGCATATAGCGAATAATATTTTTTGGGTTGCGTGAACCTTCAGGGAAGCCGTTTTTCTTGTAGACATCTGGTGCCCACGAAAGCGATTGAATTTCACGTTCGGCAAGCGTTTGTACAAAAGAGTTAAGCCCTTCATCCATCCACGTCCATTGTCTTTCGTCAGAGTTTACAATCATTGGAAAGAAGTTGTGACCAACTTCGTGAATAATTACCCCAAACATACCATTACGCATGCGTGCACTAGTGACTCCCTGGGCATTAGGGCGACCATAATTGAAACAAATCATAGGATATTCCATACCATTGGATGCTTCTACTGAAATGGCTACTGGGTAAGGGTAGTCAAAGGTATACTTAGAGTAAACTTTAAGTGTATGCGCTACAATATGAGTAGAGTAGTTGCCCCACAGTGGGTTAGCCTCTTTGGGGTAGTAAGACATAGCCCATACATTTTTACCTCCTACATTTACGCCCATGGCATCCCAGATTAGCTTGCGTGAACTGGTAAAGGCAAAATCACGAACATTTTTAGCTTTGAATATCCAAGTCTTAGTTTGAGTACTTTTGGTCTTTTCTTTAGCTTCGGCTTCTTTTTGAGTCACAATTACTACAGGGTTTTTAGCGTTTTTAGCTTTTTCCCAACGTTTGATCTGCTCAGAAGACAATACCTTTTTAGCATTTTGCAGCTCTCCGGTTGCACCTACGATATGGTCGGCAGGCACAGTAAGTGCTACTTCATAGTCGCCAAAAGTCAAAGCAAACTCACCGCGTCCTAAAAATTGCTTATTTTGCCAACCATTTACGTCATCATACACACACATACGAGGAAACCATTGTGCTATAGCGTATACATTGTTGCCATCTTTAGGAAAGTGTTCATAACCACCACGTCCACCAATTTTTAAGCGTTCGCGAATTTTGTTTTTCCAATCTAGCGAAAACGTAAACGAACCACCTTTGGCTTTGATAGGCTGAGGTAGTTCAAGGCGCATCATGGTACCATTGATGGTATACTTCAGTTTTTTGCCACTTTTATCTTTTACATTAGAAATGGTATACCCGTAGTCGTCTTTGGTAAGTGATACCCAGCGAAAAAGCCTTTGTACACTACCATTGCTCTTGGTAAGCTTCATTGGGTTTGCCTTTTGTGCAGTAGCATCCCCGGCAAAGCGATTTTGATCGAGTTGTATCCATAAATACCGCAATGGGATAGGGGCATTGTTATAGTAGGTGATTGTTTCCGATCCGGTAATTACATTCTTTGCTTCATCCAAGGTAGCCTTAATCTTATAGTCAGCCTTTTGTTGCCAATAGTTTGGGCCTGGAGAACCATCTCCTGTACGGTATACATTGGGAGTGGGGAGTTCCTGGCCTAATTGAGCAAATTTAGAACTTACATACTTGGGGAGAGGAGCTTCTTGGTCAGATGTCGATGGCTTTTTCTGAGCCAAAGCATTTACCGTTATACATGATAGTAATAGTAATAGTAGTTTTTTCATATGGGTAAAATATTAAAAATGAATAGGTCTTCTTATGATGAGAACCAGACTGTCTAAACAAATTTAGCTAGAAAAGGGAGAATTATTAGGCGTATTAAGACTTTTTTAACATTATGTTTATTTAAAAGCCCTGATTGCAAAATTATTATAGTTCAATATTTGGCTTGAGTGGCCGTTGAGTATGTACAAATTGTAGGCTATTTTTGTGTGTTTCTTTATGTTTTTATAGATTATTGCCCTTATATATTTATAAAAGCTTGAGTAGTACAAAACTGTAAAAGAGTATAACCCTAATTCACGTATATTTTATGATAAAAACATTTGTATTAATTTTTTATATGGCCTTGAACATTGTTCCTTCCAGAGTAAAACAGTTTAAGATTGAAGTAAAAAATCCTGCCAATCAAATAGAAAAAATTCAGTTGAATTTTACCCGCAACAAAAAACAATGGCAGGTAATAGCCAGTCATAAACCACAAGATACATTATATTTTCATTTCGACCAAGCCCGGTACTGTTATGTCAGAGAAGGCAGCAATGGAAAAGAGAGTAAGGTAGATCTATTGACGAAGGTAGATATTAAACGCAATCACAGAAGATGGCGCAAGGTTTCCAGGGTAGAGTTTGTGCCCAAACAAGGTAAATATAATGATCGGAAGTCAGGACTTGTATTTGCTATTAGCCGCAAAAAAAGGCGAAAAAAAATGATTGAAGTTGATAGAACCAGTGCCCCCGAAATGAGTAAAGTAATGCCTGATATGTTACTAAGTTGGTGATATTGTGCCTTGATGGGGTAAAAAAGCAAAAGCAGCTCCTTTTTTGGGAGCTGCTTTCTGTTGATAAGGGCTGACTTATGAGACAACCTCTTTTTTATGGTGGTATATGGTTTGTGCTTAATCTTCGGTTTGGTCATCCCACCAAACACCTGCATTGACTGTTACATTAGGAACATTTGCCGCGTTATTGCTCAATTCTCCAGTAGTGTAAGGAAACCTTCGTGGTGCAGGACCAGCAGTATTAGTAAGCGTAGGGATTCCAGTTCGGCGATAGTCGTTGTATGCCTCTATAGGCTGGAATAGCCAAAATGAAATATACTTCTGCGTAATAATTTCGTTCAAAGTTACATTTGCAGGAGAAACATTTGCTTGTGCCAGGTAAGCAGTAATAGCAGCCGCAGACACTCCCTGACGTGTCATAGCAGCAGTCACTGCAGCTTGATAAGCAGTATTGGCTGCTGCCTGATTACCTAACCTTAAATTTGCCTCAGCCTCGATAAATTTCATTTCATCAAAAGTAAACAATTGTAAAGGTGCGGTTGCATTTACTATAGTACCTGAGGCTCTAGAGTATAAATTACCTGATTGATCATTTTGGGCTGATCCATTGGGAGCATAAGACCTTGTACCTCCTGCGATAGTATCTACCATCATTGTCAGTCTAGGATCATTTAATCCAGCAAGCAAGTCACCAAATGTCTTACTTACTGCATGGTGACTTCTATCGTTTGACTCTTGATACCAAGGGTGCTCTCCAGTAGGAGCTGTAGTAAAACTTGTAAAAATACAGCTTTCACTAGCATCACTATAGGCATTGCCAATGGCATTCAATGCATTGGTTGCTGAACCAGTAGGGTCTACCTTACTCAATCTATTATATAAACGTGCTTTCAATGCCCAGGCAGTTTTGGTCCATTTGGTTACATCTCCGCCGTAAAGCATGTCATCGCCAGTAGGCTTAGCCACAGAAGTCTTTGCCAAATCAGCAATTGCTTCATCCAAAATTGATTGCAATGTAGTATAGATATCTTGTTGGTTGTCATACTTTGGTGTAGTGTTCTCAGAGCCTTTGATCGCTTCTGAGTAAGGAACTCTACCCCAAAGATCAGTAGCAATGCTAAGGTTATATGCCTTCAGGATTTTTGCAATGCCAGTATAGTGAGCGTTACCAGCTTTGGTAGATTGTTTGATTAATATGTCAATATCAGTCAATACACCTGCATAAAGAGCATTCCAAGAGTTATCACCAATAGTGGCATTTACTCCAGTACGTTTATCACCTTGTTCCAGCTGCCCATGAACACCTGTTGTATGCTCTACAAAAACAGAGCTATACCAAGCCAGGTCAGTTCCCGATATTGAAAATACAGTACTGGTAATAATACTTGTTAATAGCATATTATCAGGTACAGCGGTTGGGTTATTAGGGTTTGTATCTATTTTGTCTAATACATCGTCAGTACAAGCCGATGTAAAAGTAAAGAGCGCAAGAAATATATATATGAATGCTTTTTTCATGATCTTATTATAAAGTTTTGAAGTGGATTAAATCGAACTTTGTTAGCCCCATTTTATAGAGGGGTAACAAAGTTCTGGATACACTTTACGAACTTAGAATGTGGTTTTTAAGCTTACACCATAGCTTTTGGTTTGAGGAAGAGATACATACTCTAACCCTTGACCATTGATGGCTCCTCCTAAGTTGGTTTCAGGATCGAACCCTGGATAATTGGTAAACAACAATAGGTTACGGCCTATCACAGACAGAGACAAGGTGTTTAATCTTAGTCTCTTCAGCCAAGCCGACGGGAACTGGTAGGTAAGTGCAACCTCTCTCAATCTTACAAAACCCGCATCAAACACGTGAGCCTCATCGATATTGCTTAAGACATTTACCCAGTAAGTTTGATTACGCGCTATAGCAATACTGTTGCTAGGCAAGTTGGTATATACAGGGTTACCACTGGCATCTACTTCTCCGTTCCAAGATACCGCATCAGGTACTACATAATTGGTAGCCTCACGATCTTCGGTTTCCTCAGTTTGCCCATATAATCTAGCCAAACGAGTGTTTCCTGAGTACGCTTGCCCGCCTTTTCTCCAGTCTACTTGTGTGGTCAAAGTAAAACCTTTGAATGAGAAACTATTGGTAATAGCCATGGTAAAATCAGGTTGAACATTGCCTATGACCTTAGGGTTAGGGTCAGCTATTGGCATACCATAAGTGGCGTTTGTATTGGCGTCACCTCTACCATCTACTACTACACGTCCTTGACCATCTCTTTGATAAGCCACTCCAAACAAAGAGGGGTAAGTTCTTCCGGCAAAGGCACGAGAGCTAGGCGTAGTAAAACCTGCCAGGAATATATTAGCCACCCCCTCTTCTAAACGAATTACACGGTTAGAGAACGAAGTAAAGTTTACTCCAAGGTTCCATCCAAAACCACCTTGTTTGGCTGGTTGGATAATTTGTGCATTTACGGCAAGTTCATGACCTTTCGTTTCTACCTCCCCAGCATTACGTGTTTCGCTGGTAAAACCAGTAGAACCAGGAACAGGCACACTAAATATCTGGTCAGTGGTATTGTTTACATAATAGCTATAATCAAGGCTAATTCTGTTGTTTAAGAACTTCAATTCTGTACCTACTTCATAAGTCACAGTATTTTGGGGTCTTAAATTTTCGTTTCTAATAATATTGCTTTGGGTAAACCCAACTTGCCCATTGAAAGGATATGCAATACCATCTGTTAAGAAGCCACTATTTGGATTGCCTTGTACAAAAATATTAGTAGTAGAGTATGGAGCTGTTCCTGAACCTACTTGAGCATAATTCAAACGAATTTTACCAAAAGTTAAAATATTCTGAGGTACTTCAAATGTTTCGGTAAATGCCCAACTTACACCTACAGATGGGTAGAAAAATCTGCGGTTATTTCTAGCAAGATAAGATACATAGTCTTGACGACCAGAAGCTGTCAGGAACAGTGTGTTTCTCCATGATAACTCGAAGTTACTAAAGAAACCAACCACTCTTTGTGCAGTACTTATTTCAGTAGTTACTTGATTGCTAGTATTTGACATGTTGCGAAACCCACCAATCGTAATACCTGTACCTGTTACGCTCAGCGATTGCGTGCGAATATCATAAAACTCATTGCCTAATAGTAAACTTGCATTGAAGTCTTTACCAAAGCTTTGGTTCAACATTACCGTAAAGTTTGAGTTTACCTGACGACGAGTAAAGGTGTAGTCTTGAATTTGTCCACCTGATGGAGTTGTTGTTCTTCCACCAGTACCTCCAGAGCCAAGTTCGTACACTTCTTTGCCACCAGTAACGTAAAAATCATTCCCTAAACGATAATTTACTGTAAGCCACTTTAAGGGTTTGTAGGTTAATTGTACATTACCAAAAGCCCTGCGGTTGGTCTCGTCAAACTGATTGTTTGCCAAAGACCATCTTGGATTATCCATTGCTCCACGGTAGTGAATTTGCTTATAAGGGTTTCCATCTTCTGCATAAGGGGTACCCCATAAGTCATAAGAACTTGGTGCCCAATAGGTAGTAAACAAGGGGTTAGATAAATTACTACCACCTGCTACCTTGTCAATCAAAAGATCAGAGAAGTTCAGCGAAGCCTCTACTTTTAGGTCAGTAGTTAGTTGGTAACCACCCGCTACTTTACCATTGATTCTGCGCATGCCAGTAGTTGGAAGAATACCCTCTTGTTTGGTATAGCCAAATCCTACTGCATAGTGCCCCTTGGCAGTAGCAGCAGATGCTGATAACCCAAGGTTATATGTTCCACCTGTTTGGAATAGTGGCGAAACATTGTCATAGGCCTGTCCTGTTACTTCTTGTCCAACGTTATTGATGTAGGTAGTTCCATTTCCAGTAGCATTAGGGTTTACATTGGGGTCGCCAAGTTGAGAAATTTTTGGCCCCCAAGACAGCGATGTTCCAGGGTTAAACGTTCCAGCACTTCCTTGTGCATAAATCTTTTGGGCCTTGGGCAAACGAGTTACCTGATCCCAGGTGTAACCAGTATTAAGCGTAATGTTAGTTCTGCCTTTTTTGGCATTTTTACCACTTTTGGTAGTAATCAAAACCACACCATTAGAAGCTCTTAAGCCATAAAGTGCAGAGGCTGCTCCCCCTTTTAGAATACTAACAGACTCAATATCATTGGGGTTGATATCTAGAGAACGACTTGAGCCATCTGTACCACTTACACCTGGTGTAAAGTCAGAAGTACTTGAAATAGGTACCCCATCTACTACAAACAAAGGTTGATTGTTACCAGTTAAAGAAGAGTTACCACGAACAGTAATTAAAGAAGATGCACCAGGCATACCACTGGTTTGTCGTAGCTGTACACCAGCTGCCTTGCCTTGTAGCGCATTAGACAAGTTTGGGTTATCAACCGCAGTGATTGCGTCTGCTTTTACCTCTTGTACCGCATAACTCAAGGCTTTTTTCTCTTTCTTAATACCAAAAGCTGTCACTACTACTTGAGCCAATGCCCCTTCTTCCTGAAGAACAACATCAATGTTTGTTTGTGCACCCACCGCTACTTTCTGAGTTTGCATTCCTACAAATGAAAATACGAGCGTATCATTCGGTGAAACATCAGCTAATGTATATGTTCCATCGTTATTGGTTGCGGTTCCTTGCGTAGTACCTTTAATTAAAATTGTTACGCCTGGTAGACCACCACCTTCTTTGTCTTTTACTGTTCCCGAAACAGTAATACTTTGTGAAAAGACATAGGTTGTTAGCCCCACCATAAGAAATAGGGTGAGTAAAAGTTTACTTTTCATAAGTAATTGCTTAAATTATTTTACCATAATACACTTAATGTGTTGAGGTGAGCATTATTCTTCTATTCAGCTTATTTGTAATGATGTCCTTTTCTGCCCATCAGGACTACAAATAATGCTGTTATAGTTTGGGTAATGCTCTATTTATCAACTCATTAGATACTTAACCATGCTGGTTGGCTTGGATAAAGTTCTTCTGAAGTTTTTCTTGAAAAAATTATAGAGTGTATGCCCGGTCCTTTAAATCTTTCCAGTGGATGTACTGTAAGACAAACTTTTTGATAAAATGAAAATCAAGAAAGTTTTAAGGAAAGGTGTGAAGCACTGTGCTTCATGTAAAAAGATGTGAAGTAGTTTTTTTACATATAGATCGAATTTGATTATACCATAATAAACCATAATGCATTGTAGGTTGCCCAAGCTATAGTTTATTATATGCCACGTTGTAATGATTGTCTGCCCAACATCATTACTGCATAGATAAACTGCCTTAGGGAACTTTAATACTTAGTAGATCACTAAATGATTCGCTTCCCCTATCTTGACATGCATTTTTTTTAAAAAATATGTTAAAAAAACACTGGCTTTGCTTTGTGCTGCCTGCCAAGAAATACCAATTACCTTGAGACATATAGCACAATGAAAAGCACAAGTCGTAGTGATTATTATAGCAATGCTGATAATTCATCTCTATAAAAATTTAGAAAAGGATGTTATTTGGTTTGTTATCAGTACTTTATGATACTAAAAGGGCGTACATTAGTATTGGTAGGTAATCAATGCTTTAGTCATTGGTGGGTATAGAAGTTGGCATAAAGTTTTTACTCAAAAAATAGGCATAATGACCAAAAATTAAGACTTGTGCTTGCCATTAGCCGTAAAAGGAGACAATGATGTGACAAGTGTCTCCAAAATAAGTAAAGCATACGTTACTAAGTAAGCAATAAGCTTTGTGATCACCTTAATAAGCAACTTATAAATTCAAATCTTACAATTATGATTCAAATCTTTGTATTCATTTTTTACTTGGCGCTCAACTTAGTGCCTGCCAAAACTACCCAGTTTAAGATGGAAATGCACAATCCCGATAATTATAAAGAGGTAGTAGTGCTGGAGTTTAAACAGCAAAAAGATCAATGGACAGTAGTGCCCAGTCATAAGCCTGATGATGTGCTATTTTTCCGGTTTGATAAACAACAGTATTGTTATATCAAAGATGGGGTAAAAGGTAAGGAAGAAAAGGTAGACTTGTTGAACAAAATGCATATTGTCCCTAATCATAAAAAATGGAAAAAAGTGACAAAAGTTGTTTTTGACTTAAAGAAAGAACAAGAGGGAAGCCCTCGTCATTTGGTTTTTATGGTGGCTAAAGATGGAAAGAAAAAACGCATTATTTCTATTGACAAAAAGACTGTACCTGATATGAGTAAAGCAATGCCTGAAATGCATTTGACTTGGAAATAATTTACGAACTTTTAAAATATATACTTCTATGGATATGACATTTGTAATGTTGTTTTATATACTTACCAGCATAGTACCTGCCAATAAAGATCAGTTTAAGGTAACGGCTGCCAATCCTGAAAATAAAACAGAAACCATCATACTTAACTTTACCCGCTCATCAAATGAGTGGAGAGTAGTACCAAGTAATCAAAAAGACGAAGACATGTTTTTTTATTTCAAGGGCAAAACTGCCTATATCAAGCCTTCTGCCAGTGCTGCCTATGAGAAAGTAGATTTGCTGGAGAAAACCCAAATTGTGCCCAACCATAAAAAATGGAGTAAGGTAACAGAAGTGGCTTTTAAAGAAAAAGAGAGCGACCCCCGATCAGAGAGCTTGGTGTTTTTGGTAGTAAATAAAGGCAAAAACAAACGAATAGTGAAGATAGATAAGACCAATCACCCAGAGTTAACCGAGAAAGAGGCACCCACCATGCATTTAAGTTGGAAATAAACAAATAAAACTATGAGGATAGCATTTGAGCTTATTTTTTATATCATTATCAATCTGGTGCCTGGTAAGGTAGATCACTTTCAGGCAGACTTTAAAAAAGATGATGAAAAGGTCATGCTTGAGTTTACCCGTGAACCTAATAATCATTGGAAGGTGTTAGGGCAGGTAAAAGGGCAAAAGAGAAAAGAGGCGCTTTACTTTTGGTTTGATAAAGACCTATCCAAGTATCATCAAAAAACCGAAAGGCGTACAAAAACCTACCCTTTTGCAGTACGCTACAATATCAAACGTAACCACAGAAAGTGGCGTAAAACTTCGTTAATCACTTATACGATGAAGTCTTCAAGCACAAAATTCCTTAGCTTTAAAATAAGTAAGCAGAGCAAGCACCGTTACCATGTTGCACCTGCAGAAGGCGATGCAGAGCTAAAAGACTTTCCTGAGTTTTGGGTGTATTGGAAGTGAAAATTATGGCTTTATTACACTTTTTTGCTAATAAATAAAAGCCTTGATGATTAGATTTGTCAAGGCTTTTGTTTGTTCAATTATTCAATGTCTTTTAGGTATATGTATCTTTTTTAGAGGTTGTTCCACAATTAAATGCTTCGCTGTAGTTTGGTTGTGTCATTTGTAGATAGTGAACTTCTAATTGTTAATACCCCCCCTGATATTTACGGGTAACCCACTCTATAGTAGCAAGTGCCATCAACACAAAGAAAATCCATTTAAGGTGAATCATCTCTTGGATTTCTTCGCTGCTATGCAATACATTAGGTTTGCGGGTGTTTAACACTGCTTTTTTGAGTTCAGCAGTTTGGTTCATAGTAAAAAACCTGCCAGCAGTTTTTTTAGATAACTGTCTTAACAAGTTGTGGTCAGCTGTATTGTTCAATGCTTCCAGTTGTAAACTCTTGATTGTAAACTCGCCGCTAGAAACTTCATTTTTATTTTTTATAGTGGCAGCAGCACTGTATTTATAAACCCCCTTACCCAATCCACTAATCTCAAAGCGTGAGCTGCCCTCAGTGGGAGTAAATGAGTAAGTAGACGTTTTGCCCTTTTCATTGGTCAGGGCAAGGTTTACCTTGACGTCATAAATACGCTCGTATAACTTGTTATACATTTCGGTTTCAAATACCACCTTTTCAAAGTCATAAAACTCATTATTGATGGGGTATACCCGTAAACGTCGTTTATCTTCTTTAGTAGAAAGGTATTGTACTACTTTGCTTACAATTTCGTCTACAATTTCGTGTTTTTCATTCAGGGCATATTCTTCCTGACGCCATTCCCACAAGCCTTCGCCTGCCATTACTGCCGATTTTACTCCATTCAGCTCATTAATTACCAATAAAGGTTTAGAGGTTTCTATGCTTCCTACTCTTTGATGCAAAATTACTTGGGCACTATTACTTACTCCATAATTGCCAAAAGGTACCGATGCCGGAGGAAGCTTTTTAAATACTTTTACTTTTTCTCGCTCAAAATTAAATGTATTAAATTTATCATTAAAAATTGGGGTTACTTCGTCCATTTGACGCCCCCTTCTATTGACGCGTAAGCCTGCATTGAGACTGTTAAAAGTGTTAAGGTCACTTTGGGAACCTAAAATATAAAAAATGGGTGTACCTTGTTTACGAAAACGTGCCAATAGATTTCTGCCATTGCGGTAAATATTAGGTACCTGGTGGGCTATTATCAAATCATATTTTTCGTTTTTAAGCTTCGTAATCCCCGGAATGTGCATGTCAAAACTATAATTATCATTTTTGGTAATTGCACTTTTGAGTGCCTTAATATCAGGGTGAGGAGTAGGGGCAATCACCAAAATTTTTTCCTTACCATCTATCACCTCAATGTATACATCACGGGCATTGTTGGTTTTGGTAAACTCATTTTCCAGCGCGTCTACATATACCATGTAGCGTTGCATTCCTTTATACTTGGCTTCGGTCAAAAACGTCACTTGTTGTAACTCACCATCTTCTTTAAACGTGACCTTTTTCCTGCCTAAAACCTGTCCATTTTGACTCAAATACACATTGACTGAGCGCCCAGAGTAGCCTATATTTTCTACCTCTGCTACTACCGGAAACTTATTGCCTAGATAAGCTACCTTATTGGCAAGCACTGCCGCCAGTTTTATGTCACGTTTTTGGGTGGTATCGCCCACTCCTACAGTATACACCGGAAAACTATAATCTTGAAAAATGGGTGAAATGCCTTGATTGTAAATGCCATCCGACACCAATACGACTTTGTCAAGGTTACGGTTTTCATAATTGTTTTTGATGGTATTGAGAATAGCACTCAGGTTAGAACTGGCAAAGTTGAGGGGAGTTTGGATAATGTTTTTGGCAATACTGGTAATGTCCAGGTTTTGAATATCAATATTTACATTGTCTTTTTTTAGGGCGTCACCTAAGTTTTCAAGCTCTTTATAGAGATTTCTTATCTTCACTGAGTCGTTGGTGGTAGCTATAGACTGAGAGTTATCTATGGCAAATACTACAGTAGGTTTTTCTATAGTATTGCTTACCTGCCGTAAGTAAGGGTTGAGTAATAGCAGCAAGCATAAAATAGTGACCAATACAAATCTGAGTGTACCTAGTATACGATTGGTGGTTTTCGACCAATTGGCTTTTTTAGAGTACAACAGCAATGCATAAGCCAAACCAATGGCTACGCACACCAGAATAAGCCAGGGAGATGCCTGGGTGATCAGTTTAAGTTTTTCCATACAATATTTATGATTCAGCGTCCGTAGCCTTTACAAGTGGTGAGCCATTGGGTGTCCCTTGTTATGGGGTTGGGTATAGCCCTCATTGGCGGTTGGTTTTACCCTTTGCTGTTTAGGTGTATGTAGAGATTGGGGCAAAGGGTTTGAAATGACTATTATTTCGGACTCATTGAGCTAATATTTAGTGTCTTACAAAAACTCCAAGATAAAAAACAATCTTTATAAATTGTATAATGGCTTCATTAAAATTACACTAAATATGCAAAAAGCCTTGTTAGCGATTTGTTAAAACACATATTTATCTATAACCATAGGTTCTCACAGAGCAGAGTTGAGTTAATAACCTGTTTTCATAGAAGTTGCCTTTACCAATGACTGAATGGTTTCTACCGCCTGTTCACAATCTTGTTGCGTTATATCCAGGTGAGTTACCAAACGAATGCGTTGATCAGACACACATAAAAATAACACTCCCTGGTCACGGGCTTTTTGTTCAAGTGTTTGTGCAGGCAAACGTTCGTCAGTTAGGTCTGCCATGACTATATTGGTGTGGGTATTATCAATATTTACCCTAAGCCCTTCAATTTCATTCAGCGATTTTGCCAAAAACTGAGCGTTGGCGTGGTCTTCTGCCAATCTTGTGCGGTGATGTCGTATCGCATACAACCCACCTGCGGCAATAATGCCTGCTTGCCGCATAGCTCCCCCCATAATTCGTCGGTAACGATAAGCTTTTTCAATCAACTCACTGTTTCCAGCAAGCAATGAACCTACAGGAGCTCCCAAACCCTTTGATAAACATACTGATACAGTATCAAACCCTTGAGTAAGTGTGTGTAGTTCTGTACCATAATAAGTGGCGGCATTCCATAGACGGGCACCATCCAGGTGTTTGGCCATTTTTAGCTCATCGGCAGTAGCCAATACCTGGGCAATCTCACCTTGGCTCCACACCAACCCACCGCCTACATTGTGGGTGTTTTCTATAGAAACCAATCTTGTGGGAGCAAAATGATAAGGAACCTGGTTAGGTTTATAAGCTGCTTTCATATCTTGAGCAGTAAACCGACCATCGCCTGTCAGAGGGGTAAGCTGTACGGAAGAGATAAACCCTGCTGCCCCCGATTCAAACATCCAATTATGGGCATGATTACCCACTATCATTCCGTCGCCGGGTTGGGTGAGTAGTTTGATAGCTATTTGATTTGCCATGCTACCTGTGGGTACATACAGGGCTTTTTCTTTGCCCAACAAATCAGCTACTTCTTCTTGTAGTGCGTTTACTGTGGGGTCTTCCTGATACATATCATCGCCTACTTTGGCCTCGGCTATGAAGCGCCTCATGTCAGCCGTAGGCTGAGTCACAGTATCTGATCTTAAGTCTATTTTTTTTGTAACCTGGGTCATTTTATGGTTTGTATGTTTAAAAGTGTCTTTGGGTGTAAAGAAGCAAATTACATTAACTGCTACTACAAATATCAGCAAACTATCTGAATAGTACCTCAAAGCCTTTTTTGAAAAAAATAATACTTGTTTTTGGCTACACTTCAAACCTGACGAATATCATATTTTTTTTGCCCCTTATTGCCCACATTTGTAGCACTAAAGAAAGACATAATCATTAATACTCGTTGCTTGTCCCTTACTGTCAGCAACTTAAGACTAAATATATGCTCCAGGCAGAAACCCATACCGCGCTCCAGTGCTATCATTGCGGCGAAACTTGTGCCGATGACCACATCCATCTGGACGAGAAATTTTTTTGTTGTGATGGTTGTAAAACTGTATTTGAAATCTTAGACGAAAACGGGCTATGTAATTATTATGACCTGGAACAATCGCCTGGAATTCAACTCAAGATACGCAATTGGGGTACCCGTTATGATTTTCTCGATAATGCTGACATTGCTCACCAATTACTTGATTTTTCTGAAGGTAATACCCAAAAAATTACTTGGTTTGTTCCAGCTATTCACTGTAGCTCCTGTATTTGGTTGCTCGAAAACCTCTACAAGCTTCAGCCAGGTATTCAATACTCAAGGGTAAACTTTGTGCGCAAAGAGGTTATGCTTACCTATGACTCCAGTCAGATTTCTTTACGTAAGCTTGCCGAACTACTTGCCACATTGGGTTATGCCCCAAAAATTCAATTAGATGACTTAAAGCCTGACAATGGTTCTCAAAAGAAAAAGTTGAGCACAGAAGAGAAAAAGCTATATTTTAAAATCGGAATTACCGGGTTTGCCTTTGGCAATATTATGCTGTTGAGTTTTCCTGAGTACCTTGATTGGGTAGGAACCGACTATCAGAATTTTTTTGGTTATTTGAATATATTGCTTGCCCTGCCAGTATTTTTTTATTGTAGTTCCGACTATCTCCTGTCAGCGTTTAAAGCCTTACGTGCCAAGACGATCAACTTGGATGTGCCCATTTCTATGGGAATTATTGCCTTATTTGGGCGTAGTTTATACGAAATCTTAACCCATACTGGTGCTGGTTTTATGGATTCGTTGGCGGGCTTAATCTTTTTTTTGCTTGTAGGCAAGTGGTTTCAAAGCAAAACTTACCAAAGCCTTTCGTTTGAACGCGATTATAAGTCTTACTTTCCTTTGGCAGTACAATTAAAGCAACGCAAGGGGCAAGGCAGTAAGTCTACGAGCAGTATTCCGGTAACTGACATCAAAAAAAACGATCACATCATTATCCGAAACCAAGAACTTATTCCTACTGATAGTATTTTACTGAGCAAAGATGCTTTCATTGATTACAGTTTTGTGACTGGCGAGGCAGAACCAATCCATAAAAGACAAGGCGACTATTTATATGCCGGGGGGAGGCAAGTAGGTGCCAGTATCACACTTGAAGTACAAAAAGAAGTAGCTCAAAGTTATCTTACCCAATTGTGGAACAACGATGTGTTTAGCAAAGAGGGTGGTACCCAAAAGCAATTTCAACAAAAAGTAGCACGCTTCAGTCAGTATTTTACTCTAGTAGTACTTGCTATAGCCTTTGGAGCAGCTTTATACTGGAATTTTACCAATCCTGCTAAAATCTGGAATACCTTTACAGCGGTATTAATTGTGGCGTGTCCCTGTGCTCTGGCGTTGTCTATGCCTTTTACATTGGGCAATACAATGCGTATTTTTGGACGTAATCGTTTGTATCTAAAAAATGCTGAAGTAGTAGCAGATTTAGCCGGCATTAACCACTTAGTATTTGACAAAACAGGCACTATTACTCACCCTAACGAAACCAAAATAAGCTTTGAAGCTAATCAAAACCAAGGTTTAAGCCCTGAACAAGCAGTACATATTGCATCATTAGTCAAACATTCTACGCACCCTCTAAGCCAACGAATTTTTAAGCATTTGAACATTCAAAACCTGGCAGAAGTAACTCAGTTTAAAGAAATACCGGGCAAGGGTATCAAGGGTAAAGTAGGGGGCGTTGAGGTTAGTGTAGGTAGCGAACAATGGATCAAAGGTGAGGAGTTTGCGCCTCAAAACGTCGCCCAATTACAAACCAAAGTTTTTGTAAAGTTGAGCGATGAAGTAGTAGGAGGTTTTGTGATGCAACATGAGTATCGGCAAGGCTTAGGTAAGCTTATCCAAAGAATGCAAAGCCAATATGATACTGCGCTCATCTCTGGTGATAACGATGCAGAAGCTGAGCGTTTAAAATCATTCTTTGGTCAACAAAGTATCCTTAAGTTTCAACAAAAGCCTGCTGATAAACTAGCCTTTATCAATGAGTTACAGCAAGAAGGCAAACAAGTAATGATGATGGGTGATGGTTTGAACGATGCTGGTGCTTTGCAACAAAGTCATGTAGGCATTGCTGTTTCAGAGGATACTTCGTCGTTTTCGCCAGCATGTGATGCTATTTTAGATGCTAGAGTATTTGATAAACTGCCTGAGTTTCTAAAGTTCTCAAAAACCAGTCTTAAGGTAGTAAAAATGAGTTTTGTACTTTCATTGCTTTACAACCTGATAGGTGTTGCTTTTGCCGTAAGCGGTAACTTATCGCCTGTAGTAGCGGCCATTCTGATGCCTTTGAGTTCTATTACCGTAGTGAGTTTTGTAATCGTAACGACTAACGCCTTGGCTAAGTATCAAGGTTTGGTCATAGGAGATACCCTGTCAAAAAACTAAAAAGAAAGAAATATGTCTGTCATTGTTATTTTAATTATTGCAAGTATACTAGTGGCCATTGGTTTTTTAACCGCCTTTATATGGTCAGTAAAAAGCGGTCAATACGACGATACCTATTCACCTAGTGTGCGTATTTTATTTGATGACACCGCTCCAAAAAAAGACTTGGCTAAAAAGCCGAAGTAAAGACTTATAAGGAAAAACTTGATTGTTTTTCCTTTTTTTATGCTGCTTTGTCTATTTATTCAATCTTTGACGCTGGACTGATCGTTGATTATCAATACAACAAAATACAATCTTCGAATTATGAAAGTCAACATTATTGTTACAGTTACTCTTTCCCTCTGGAGTTTATCCACTCAAGCACAAACCTGTTACCTCCCTAATACTCAAATTACCCATTGGGACATTAATCAGAATACCCTACCTCGCTATGTAGTTGCTTCTATAAAGGCAATGGGTGAGGCCTCTCCTGATGGATTTATCATGATGCTGGGTACTACTAGCCAAGGCGTGTATACTATAGAAGGAGGGAGTCCTTCGGATGCAGTAGCCGGAGAGCAATCATCTGCGACATTGGTATTTACACCTTATACAGGGCAGCGCAAAATGTATGAATTGTACAAACATCAAGATTTGAGCAAGTTAGATGAAAAAAAACTGCTGCGTTTGCTCTGGAAATATGATCGGGATAAGATTTATCCACTGAAAGCTCTAAAAAGAATTGATTATCAAATTAACCCCAAAAGCCAAGCAACCAAGCAAACCCTTGCCAGCACTGTCAAATGGACAATGAAAATAGTACATCCAAAAACTAACACCACCTTGTTTTGGCACCTCAGCGTAAAATCAAATATGTCTCATTGTTTTTACCAGTGGAAGTTTTTTAGAAAAAAAGGGATGTGAAAAAAGGAGAGTATACAAACAAAAAAGCTTCTCACAATCTATACGATTGGAGAAGCTTTTTGTACCAGGGGCGGGACTTGAACCCGCACGACCCAAGGGTCACAAGATTTTAAGTCTTGCGTGTCTACCAATTCCACCACCCCGGCAGGTAGAAAAAATTTTACCCCAAGTATGTTGGGGTAAAATGTGGAGCGAAAGACGAGATTCGAACTCGCGACCCTCACCTTGGCAAGGTGATGCTCTACCAGCTGAGCTACTTTCGCTTAATAAAGTATGTCTCTTTGTTTTTGTGTGCACAAAGGTACAAGAGAAATCTGAATTTGCAAACACTCTCTGAAAAAAAACTTGATATTTTTTACGTTTTTTTTGAAAAAGCACGTTAACAGCACGCTTAGGCAGTTTTTATTTTTGGGTTTTTGTGAAAAAACTACTCTCGTTTGTTCAAACTACTTTCACTTTTCGTCTTTCCTTTTTTTTTTCGTTTTTGCTTTTTAAGCTTTTTCAAATCTTTCTTGGTGAGTTTTTTATGGTTGTAACGCAATTTATTGATAAAAGCCACCTCTTTTCTGATACCTATGCCAGCGGCTTTGCGATCAAATACAACCTGCTTGCCCCAAAGCAAAAAAACATCTCCGTACCAATGGATAAAGTGCTGGTTGGTAGCAGAATAAATACGATCATCAGGGTTAGGGTTTACCACTTCGTCCTCTGTTTCTTTTTTGATTGTTTTGTTCTTGTGTATCAGCTTAGACCAAAGAACAGGGACTGAACTTTCGCGGTACTGCCTCATGTATGCCAGTATTACTGAGTCACCTTTGAACCCCACCCTTATTTGCGGCTTAAGGTTTAGGGTAGTTATGCTGGGTTTAATTTTGATGGTGTTGTCCCAAAGCCTTTTGCCGTTGTGATTAATAGCACTAATAGAGGCTGAGGTAAATTGAAACTGTCCTTGGGTAATTACCCTTGGTAAAGCACTAGGACGACGTATGCTGGAAGACACCACCCGGTTATGATACCAATAGCGTTCTGCGATTACTAATAAGTTGTCTTTGTTTTCAAACTCTACAATATTGCCCAAAAGCATTTTAGACCTTAAGGTGTATTCTTTGCCTTGGGCTTCTTTTTTTAAAGCCCTACGGCGGATACGCTTAATTTTTTTTTCCGAATAAAAGTTGAGAAAATTTCTGAAATCAAGAAACTTATGTAGACGAAGCCGTGACTGACGACCGCTTTTGATAAGCATTGTGGCCAAACCTTGTGGGTAAGGTTGACATTTAATACTGTAGGTACCTAGCAATAAGCTCTTAGTGGCACTAAGGGGGTATACGTGTGCCGAATGCAGGGTATATCTTCGGGGTAACTCCACTGTTTTACCTGGTTGCAAACCCACAATATTAGAAATAGTATGTACTTGTGTATTGCAGTTTCTGGTATTTCGCATCAGATAAAAACCTGAATTGATAGTAGGGTGGCTGTATACATCTAGACTATTGTAAGTTTTGCTGTAAGTAGCGGGTACTATCTTGGTGGTGCCATCTAACATATTGAACCTAAGTGCTGCTATGTCTGAGTTAAAAGTTCCTGTAAAAAAAGCATAATTACCTGCAACTCTTACTTTTTTCAACTCCACTTTTAAAGGCAGTGTCCCATCAAATACTTCTGTTGTCCCATTTTTGATGTTTAATTTTACGATTTTAAATTGCTTTTTCTCTTCCCTGGTCATCAAAAAATAAACAAACTTGTATTGGTCGTAGTAAGCATGGATAGGGGAAAAAAACTTATCAAATTTTTCTCCTTTTTTCCACACTTGACGCATTGTAGTATCCATGCGGATGAGTTCCCAACTCATTTGTTTATCATTCCACTTTTCGCGAATTGCCAAAAACAAGACTCCTTTTTGTTTGAGCGAAGTTACCATAAAATCTTCACTGATCCGCTTTTGTGTTACAGGCATTTCGAAGCGCTCTTGTGGAGTAAATTGCGCTTGCACATTGATTGTGAGCAATAAACAAAATACGTAGCAAAGCGTCCATTTTATGCAATAAAAAATATTTGTCAAGATTCGTGATTTTTAAAGTGTTATAGATTGAGTTTTTATAATTTTACCCTTTTGCTTATTAAAGAAGTGTCTTTGGTGAGTTTGCCCCTATCAAACAGGGAGTATTTTATACAAAATAATAAAAAAAAGTGTGGGTGTGTAGAATATATTGCTTTTTTGTATTTAAAATCGATGATTTTTATCAACAAGTGAATGATCACTTTTTACCAGAGGAAGTATGATTAAAGTAAAATTGATTGTGACTGATGAACAGCGCAAGGTAGCTTTTAATGTTAGAAACGAGGTTTTTGTAAAGGAACAGCAGGTGTCGAGAGAAGATGAGTTTGATGAGTTTGAAAATGAATCTCGACACTTTTTGGCAACTATTCATCAACAACCTTGTGGAGCTGCTCGTTGGCGTTACACCCAAAAAGGCATCAAACTAGAACGCTTTGCTGTATTGTCTTCTTTTCGTCGTCAGGGAGTAGCTTCTGCATTGTTGCAGGCGGTGATAGATGATGTACGTGCACACCCCAACACTGAAGGTAAACTGATGTATATGCATGCCCAAACAACTGCCCTCCCTTTGTACAAAAAATTTGGATTTAAAGTTCAAGGTGATTTATTTGTAGAATGTGACATTGAGCATTACCTGATGACCAAAGTGGTCAAAGCATAAATCGTGGTAGGTTAGGCAAGAAATTACTTGCTTAGCCGTTTTAAAAACTATTACTACCAAAACAACATTCATAACGAGTTCTAGTATGGGGCGTATTTATCCATTATTGTTAGTTCTAAGCCTACTCTTAGGCATGTCATCGTTGTATGGGCAGTCAAACACACCCACAAAAAATAAATCTAACGACGAAGGTGCAGCGCAGGTGTGGAATCGCTCCACAACTATCGACAAGGTTGATGCAACTATTCAAGTACAAAGAGCGAGAGTTTCCAAAGCCCATAAGTACTCTTTAAAACGCAAACTTAATAAGCAGCACAAAAAAAAGTATGTAGCTAAAGCACCTCGTTTAAAAAAGTTGTTTAAGAAAAGAAGCCGTAAGTTTCGACCTTTGGGAAAAAGACTGCGAAGTGGCAAAGCCTACGAGTGGCCACCTTGGCTTATAGACTTAAATATTTTTACTACATTATTGTTTATAGGGATATTTTTTGGTTTAGTAGCTTTGACTTACCTATTACTTCGCCCCGATGTGTTAATTTCACTGTATCAAATGCTGCTATTGGCTTCAGCTTTTGCTGGAATGTTGTTTTGGTATATGATTTTGGGTACAGAGCAAGGGTTTGATATAGCTATCTGGAAAATTTTCTTTAAATATGGATGGCTAAGCTTTCCCCTTATTTTTGGTATCTACTTTGGCTTCCGCCTATTGTTTAATGCCCCCATGATGATTCCTTTTTTACAGTTATTACTTATAGGCTTTTTGATTGGGTTGGTGTTCCTGTTGCTTTACTTTATCATTGATTATTATTAAACATTGCCTATCTTTTTTATTAACTGGGTGACGGTATACCTATTGCCAAATATTTATTTAAAGAAATGACTTTTTATGTCTTTAGCCCAAAAGCCTGTCTGCCACGGACTTTTTTGCGCATCAAACAATATCAGCCAGCAACCGTTCTGTTTTGCGAAAGTACCACCCACTCAATATAAATATACCTACAGCTACTCCCAACGACATACCTACATAAGGCGATAGTTTGCCACCAATGATCATCCAACGAAACCCTTCTGTGATGCCTGCCATTGGATTGCTATAGTATAAAAGGTGGTATTGTACAGGAATAAGTGTAGGGGGGTAGGCGATAGGAGTAAGGTAAAACCCCACTTGTAAACCAAACCTTGATATGGGTTGAAAGTCACGAAATCTTACCGATAAAGCACTTAGCCCAATAGCACACCCTAAAGATGCCACTAACAGAGCAATAAGCCAAAGCGGAAAATATATCAGATTTTTGTGAGGTGTATAGGCATAATATAGCATTACCCCAGCCATTAACAATACATTGATTAGGAAATCTACTGCGACCACCAAGGCTTTTGATAAAGGGAGAATAATACGGGGAAAGTAAATCTTTGTAACTAAACTATGGGCATTTAAAATAGCTACACCTCCTTGGTTGACTACTAAAGAGAAATAATGCCAGGCATATAGACCAGAAAAAGCAAATATAGGGTAAGGAATTCCTTGTGTATCTATTTTGATCGCTATGTTAAACACCAAAGTGAATATAAGTAGTGTTATCAATGGCTGAATAAAAACCCATAGCAACCCCAACGAGGTTTGAGCATAGCGTACTTTCAGGTCTCTAAATGTGAGTGTACGCAACAAACTGCGATAATGCCAGATTTCTTTGCAATAAACCTGCCATGATGGAACTTGGTTTTTGATGACTTTTTTAGGAGATAAGGAGGTGTTTTTCATTGAAAAGTAATGACACTATAAGTAAATTAGTAAAGCTCAACGGCAGAAATTTTGTTTCAAAATCAAATAAATTCCTTATTTTATGCTATTTTTGCTTACCTTAGTCTTTGAAAACAGTACAGGTGCATTATTCAATCATATTTTAAATGCAAACAGTACCATGTTTTGTTAAAATAGAAGTTTTTTTATGTTAAAAAACAGTTTTTAACAACAACAAAAGACTTTTTTTTATATGTTTCGAAAAAAATCCCTTAGAGATAAGGGTTGGTTAATTGTAATCTTGTCTCATAACTAGTATAATACATTGATTAATTTTTGTGCAAAAAAACTTATTTTTGTATTATCAAATAAATAATTACATCAAATTTTAAACCCAATATATATGATAAAAAACTACTCACTTCTTTTTTTTGTAGAAAATAAATTCCCTCATTTCACAAAAAAATAAACCCAACTCATTAGAGATTATATAAAATAAACCCACTTTTTGGAACTCCTATTTTTTAAAGTTAAAAGGTAGGGAGACATTCTTCTCTTGAAGGCGAGAACTTTTGAGTTCGCCTATAGGGTGAGGTGTAACAACAGGAGAGGTTTATTACTCCTGAACAATGCGTTACTTTGTTGAAAACGTTTGTTTTATATCTAATCATCTATTTTGCTCAATATCTCTTGTTGATTACTTACGTGCAATCCATTTTATACAAATGGTAAAACGAAGTAAAAGAAGGACAGGTGCGTCATTTTTTTCTAAATATGTAAGAAATTAAAAGACTTGATAAGTTGAACTAGTCAACATGTTACTGCTTATAGCCATAGATTGTATAAATCAAGGTGCTATTGAAAGCTGTAGTTGCCTGAAGGAACAAGCAAAAACTGGTTTCTGTCAAGGCAATGTACTGTTTAACAATCATTTTTATAATTCTAATTATAAAATCTTATCCAAACAATCAGCTTGTATGGTTAAGTAGTGAATGAAAATAATACCTGGTAATAATTTATTACTGAGCATCATTCTAGTTCACTCAAAGTGTATTATGGTAAAACAAATTAAGTAATTACTTATGAAAAGTAAATTTTTACTCACTCTACTTTTCTTGGTGGGATTAACAACTTACGCCTTTTCACAGATTACTGTTTCAGGAACTGTAACAGATAATAATGGAGATGGATTACCAGGTGTAAATGTGATCGAAAAGGGTACCTCAAACGGTGCTGCCACTGACGTAAACGGTAAGTTTACGCTTTCAGCTTCTAAAGGAGCTACACTTATTTTCTCTTTTGTGGGTTACCAAAACAGAGAAATAAAGTTAATATCAGGACAGACTGACTTAGGGACTGTTAAATTGGCTGAGGAAGGTTCATTGAACGAAGTAGTCGTTACGGCACTTGGTTTAGAACAAAATAAAGACCAAACAGGTACTTCTGTGAGCCAGGTAGCTACTAAAGACCTGATTAGCTCTGGTGAGCCTCAACTGTTGAACCAATTGGCTGGTAAAGCTGCTGGTGTACAAATTATTTCAAACAGTGGTAGTGACCCTGGTGCTGGTGCTACTATCAGAATTCGTGGAGCTAACTCTATCAGTGGTTCGAACCAACCTTTGATCGTAATTGATGGTATTCCAATGTACAACAATACTGATCAGGCTGGCTCTGGTGCTGGTGGTACTGCGGGTGTTGCTCAGCAAAGTCGTTTGAACGATATTAACCCTAATGACATTGCTTCTATGGAAGTATTGAAAGGTGCTGCTGCTGCTGCTTTGTATGGGGCACGTGCATTGAACGGGGTTGTTTTGATTACTACTAAAAGTGGTAAAGCAAGTAAAAAAGGGTTTACGGTTGTACTTAACTCTAGCATTGCTATTGACCGACTAAACCGTAAGGTGCCTCTTCAAACCTCTTATGGTCAAGGAGTTGGTGGTCGTTTTCAGGAAACAGGTACTTTTGGAACAGCGGGTAGCTGGGGAGATAGAATTGCCGCTCGTCCAGGTGGGGCTAATACTTTTATTACTGACCCTAATGACCCTAATTATGCGGGTCGCTTTGAAGCCAACGATGGCAAAACTTATTACAGAATCCCTAGTGGTACTGCTGCTGAACCTTGGGGAGGTAAAAGAAGCCGTGAGACGTTTAATGTTTATGACAACTTGTTTCAAACAGGTATCACATTAAACAATGATATTAGTGTAAGTAGTGCCAACGAAAAAGGAAATCTTTACATAAGTTTTTCTGATACTCGTCAAGAAGGTATTATCAAAGGAAATAGTAACTACCGTAGAACTACAGGGCGTTTGAATAGTACGCGCTATTTAGGTAAATATTTTACAATTGCTGCTAAAGCCAATTACTCTCACATTGAGTCAAGTCGTGTGCAGCGTGGTTCTAACGTTTCTGGAATCTTGTTAGGAGGTTTAAGAACTCCTGCCGATTTTGATATGAGAGGTTACTCTGGAACCTACTATGACGCAAATAATACGCCTTACCCAAATTTGCAACGTGCCTACCGTAACCCAGTAGGAAGTAGAAACTTCAACAGCACACCAAACTCTGTATATGATAACCCTCTTTGGATTGTAAATAACATCTTGGGTGACAACGCAGTAGACCGTTTTATTGGTTCGTTAGAATTTGGCGCAGATCCTTTGCCTTGGTTAAACCTGACCTGGCGTATAGGAATGGATCATTACTCTGATGTTCGTGGAGATTTTTTCCCTATTATTTCTGCTCAAGCTTCTGGGGGATCTTATGCTTTGAACAACATACGCAACACTCAGTTTAACTCTGATTTGATTGCCAGATCAAGTTTTAAAATCAACGATAACATTTCATCTACAATTCTTGTAGGTATAGGAGCAAACGAGCGTAAATTTTCTCAAAACAGCTCTACTGCCACCAATTTCGTAAACTCTCTGTCTCCTCCTGCACTAGGTAATAGTAGTGCTAGTGGACGTACGCCAGTATCTACGTTTAGTGTGGTACGTAATGTGGGTTACTACTATCAGGCAAGCTTTTCGTTCTATGACTTGGTATTCTTGAATACAAGCGGTCGTTACGAAGATTTCTCTACCATGAGCGAAGGTTTCTTCTACCCAAGTGTAGACGTTGCTTTCCAATTTAGCAAGCTATTGCCTAAAAACGACATCTTCACCTTTGGTAAGGTGCGTGCTGCCTGGGGGCAAGTAGGACGTGCGGCTGGTCCTTATACCGACCGCGCCGTGTTTATTGATAATATAGCCGTGGGTGATGCCGGCTGGGGAAGTTTTCTTGATCCGGCTGTTTATGGTGGTGGTTCTCGCCAAGGGAATACTGCTCCTGCTATACTTAGACCAGAGATTAAAACAGAGATAGAGTTTGGTTTGGATGCACGTTTCTTAAAAAATAGAGTAAGTGCTGGTGTAACTTATTATATGAACAACACTGTAGATGTTATTCAAGCAATTAGTTTATCACCTACTACTGGTTTCTTATTTAAAAACGCCAATGCTGCTGAAATCGAGAACAGAGGTTTAGAACTTGAGATAAGTGGTGATATCATCAAAACTAAAGATTGGTCTTGGTCTGTAAATGCGAATTACTCACGAAACATTAACAATGTGAAAAGTTTGCAGGAAACCAACCGTATTTTCTTAGCTGGTTTTACTTCTACTTCGTCAAATGCGATTGTTGGGCAACAACTAGGCGCTCTTTTTGGAGCAGTTTGGGATAAAAATGACGATGGATCATTAAAATTAGATACTGATGGTTTCCCAACGCTTGCTACCGAGTCAAGTGTTATTGGAGATCCTAATGCGCAATTCCGTGTTGGATTTGGAACCAGCATAAGCTACAAAAACTTTACTTTACGTGCCTTCTTTGATCACAGTGCAGGTGGAGATATTTGGAATGGAACCAGAGGTGCCTTGAATGTATTTGGTCGTCCTGAAGCTACGGCTACTACCATTACTTTGACTGCGGCTGAAGCAGCCACTTTGAAAACCTATTCCAAAAAAACTGTTGGTACCCAAACCGTAGCTAGAACCGTAGATGATTTAATAGCTGATGGACTTTACCCCTCTGCTAACCGTAATGCAGATGGTTCGGTTACTTTCCGTGGTTCAAGAACTGATTTTGGTGGAGGAACCGTTTTACTGGATGAGTCATGGTATACAACCCTTGGTGGTGGTTTTGGTGGTGCAGATGAGCAGTTTATAGAAGACGCTACCTGGACTCGTTTAAGAGAGCTTTCTCTTTCTTACAACCTCAATAGCGAAGGGTTCCGCACGTTTACAGGCTTGCAAAGCGTTCAGTTTACAGTAACTGGTCGTAACTTGTTCTTGTGGACTGACTACACTGGTATTGATCCTGATACGAACCTTTCAGGATCGGCGGTAAATGGACTAGGTTTAGATTACTTTAATAACCCTGCTACTCGTTCTTTCTTATTTTCTATCAAAATCACTTATTAATTCATACAAGGTATGAGGGAGGCAAAGGTTACTTTACCTCTTTCTGCTCAATGGTTGAATTAACGATAACTTAATATTGAATTATGAAAATATTCAAATATATATTTCTTTCATTATTCGTAGTTTCTTCACTTACAGGCTGTAATAATTGGATAAACACGAATGATGCAGTGGTAAGCCCTAATGCAGGTGTTGATGCGCCACCAGCTATTATCTTGACGCATCTTCAAACTGCCACTATTTCTGTACAAGAGGGTAATAATGCCCGTTACGCCAATATGTTTACCCAACATTTTCGTGGTCTCCTTCGTCAACATTTAACCTATGATGGCTATGGCTTGACTAACCAAAACTTTCAGTGGGGCATAGAGTACCAGGAAATTATTCACCAGGCAAACATTGTCATTGAGAAGGCAAATGCTACTGGTGATAAAGTGTTGGTGGGTATTGCAAAAATCATGAAGGCGTGGACTTTTGGTTCACTTACAGCTTTGTATGGAGATATTCCATTTACAGAAGCGGATAACTTAGAAAAGTTTCCAAATCCTAAGTATGACGATCAGGTGACTGTAGTGTATCCTGGGGTAATTGCGCTTTTGAATGAAGGAATCGCTGATTTGGGTGCTGGTGGTTCTGCTACTACTGGTGATATATTCTTTAAAGACGGAGCAACTCAAATAGCCAATTGGATTGCGGCGGCTAATACTTTGAAAGCACGTTTCCAATTGCATTTGGCTGCATCTAATAATGATTATGCTTCTGTGATTACTTCTGCCACTAGTGGTATTTCGGCAGTGGCTAACAATGTGATGGCTCCTCATGCGGGAACTACGTTAAAAGATGCCAACCTTTATTGGGACTTTTTAACCAACCAAAGAGGCGGTGACTATGGAGCAACTGGTTCATTCTTAGAGGCTTTGATTAAAACCGGTGGCGCAAAAAATAATGCCAAGACCAATGAGTCTGCCCGTTATGCAGATATTTTTTCTAGCAGTGATGATATAAACACTACTACTAGTACCATATTTGGTGCGAGTGCATCATTCCCGTTGGTTACTTACGAAGAAAACCAATTGATTTTGGCAGAAGCAAACGCTCGTCTGGGCAATGATGCGGCAGCCTTGACTGCATTGAACAATGTACGTGCAGCTTTGGCGGCTAAATACACCGCTGGTACTTACACTGCCTATGTATCTACTGATACTGAGGTGGCTACCAATGCTGCATTGTTGGCTGAAATCATCAGAGAGCGTTACTGTACTTTGGTAGGGCAGGTTGAGGTGTTTAACGATGTGCGTCGTACTGACAATGCCATTGGTCTTACTCCTACTACTGGAACTGCATTGATAGCTCGCTTTATCTACCCATTGGTAGAAGATCAGTCAAATAGTAGCACCCCTAAAGGTATCGGACTTTTTGAAAAAGTAAAGGTATTTGGTGGTACTAAATAATTAATAATTTTATTAACTTGATAAATCACCTTATTCAATTTGTAATAAGGTGATTTTTTTTTGTTCAGTAATAAATATTGATATAATGAAAAAGATTTACATAAGCCTACTCCTATTACTATGCAGTGTTGGGGCTGTGCACGCTCAGCGGGTAGGAGACATTACTCAAGGAACATTGAATGAGCTGACAATGTTTGATAACCGGGTGAAACAACTGTATGGTACTTATTATTTTCAAAAGGAGTGGAGTAAGGGTAAACTAGTAATCATACACGAAGGTAAAGTCAAAACTTTCAATGACTATCCTATAAGGTATGACTTAGGGAACCAACACATAGAAATGAAAGTAAGAAATGGATTGGTGCCTAACGACAAGCAGCAAATTATTAAAATTATTGATGATAAATATTTGAAAGTGTTTCAGTTTATCAATAGTAAAACAAAGAAAGTGAACTACTTTGAGCGATGTGCTGATTATAAAACTGAAAAACCTTTGCCTGGTTTTTTTGAAGTGCTACATAAAGGTAAAAAAGCATCCTTGTTGAAGTATACCACTACCTATGTGCAAAAAGGCAACGAAATGAAGACGTTAGGAATAGGCTCGCGTGATGAACGCATACAACGTAAAGTAAGGTATTATTTGAGCAAAGGAAGCACTACATTTAAAATCAAACGTAGGAAAAAAGCCATACTTAAGGCATTGACAGATAAGCAAACTGAGGTAAAAGCTTATGCAAAAAAAAATAAGCTTTATTTTGCCAAAGTTGATGACTTGGTAAAAATCATTGCACACTATAATTCGCTACAGTAGTCAGTATACAATAAGATCATTGTTTAACAAGGTATTTTATGTAACATTTTTGAATATCATGTCATTGACCAAAACTTTTATAAAGTCTTGAGGGTTTGGTTATAATAAGATAACTTGCCAATTCGCAGTTACAAAAGGCGACTAATTATTCAATAATACCCACACAAACCTCTGCCAATGTATGATGAATATCTTACGTAAATTTATCAATGGATTGGTATACTCGTTTCCAGTACAATTGTTTATTCTTAATATTAAGAAAAACCAATTATTGCTCATTTTTTGGCTATTACTTATGGTCATTGTTACCGAGCAGTTTGGGTCAGCCGTGGGCTTACCTTCGTTGTTTTTAGAGCCTGAGTATCTCGACAAAGTTAACTTCTGGAGTTTTTTTATTGTAGGCATTACCCTCGGAATATTTACCCTTTCTTATCAAATTACCTCTTATATACTAGATAGTCAAAAGTTCAACTTTTTAGGAGGGTTGCCTCGCCCATTTACCAAGTTTTTAATTAATAACAGTACCATTCCATTTTTGTTTACTGGCATCTACCTTATTCACCTTATTCAATACCAGTTGGCACAACGTATGCCAAATGAAGAGCTATGGGTTCGTTTTGGTGGATTGGTGGCAGGTTTTGTCATTTCGGCAAGTGGTATTTATATTTATTCGGCCAGCACCAACAAAGACTTTTTCAAGTTATTTGCTTCTCAGCTTAATAAAAGCCTAAGTCGTACCCGTATGGTGAGAGTAAATGTGCTAGAGCGATTTTATGAAACCAAGCGCAGCAAGTTTAAAGTAGATTATTACCTCAATAACTTTTTTGTACCTACCAGGCTAGACAAAGAAAAAATCAACTTTTCGTACCGTCGCCACGAGCGAGTATTTAATCAGAATTTCAGAAATGGTGTCATTATCCAGTTTATTATTCTTACACTGGTATTTGTTGTAGGTGCTTTTCGCGACCATCAGTTTTTCCAGATTCCAGCGGGTGCCAGCCTGGTATTGCTTTTCACCATTGCCATTATGGTGATAGGGGCGTTATCTTATTGGTTGCGAGGATGGACAGTTACCATTACCTTTTGCTTGTTGATGGTACTGAATTTTTTGATGAAAGAAGGGATTTTATTAACTGATTATGAAGCTTATGGGCTCAACTACAACACTACCAAAGCTCCTTACAATCTTAGGCGAATCAAAAATCTAAGCAATGATAAAAACTATAGCGAAGATGTAAATATCACTAAAATTGCTTTGGAAAACTGGCGCAAAAAATTCTCCAAAAAACCAAAAATGATTTTTCTATGTACAAGCGGTGGAGGCTTGAGAGCTTCAGTTTGGACAATGCGTACATTGCAAATTGTAGACAGCACACTTAACGGGCGTTTAATGGAACACACAATGCTTATGTCAGGTGCTTCGGGAGGGTTGATTGGCGCAAGTTATTTCAGGGAGTTGTATTTGAGAGATAAACTAAGCGGGGGAAATATTGATGTATACGACCCAAAATACCTGGATAATATAGCCAAAGATAACTTGAATGCATTGATGTTTAGCTTGGTGGTGAATGATTTGTTTTTTGTCAAAGGCAAGTTCAAGTTTGGTAATTACCAATACCATAAAGATCGAGGTTATGCCTTCGAACAACAACTCAACAAGAATACCAATAACATACTAGATAAACCTCTGTGCGACTATAAAGAACCTGAGTTGCTGGCGCAAATTCCTATGATGATTTTGGCACCTACGATTATGAATGATGGTCGTAAGCTATTCATATCCCCTTTGAATGTATCATATATGACTGTGCCCAGTATTTATCAGCGTCGTTTTTTGAACCAAAAAGCCAAGGGAATTGAGTTTTTGCGCTTTTTTGATAAACAAGGTTCCAACAATTTAAGGTTTTTGACTGCCTTACGGATGAGTGCTTCTTTTCCGTATATCACCCCTAATGTCAAGCTGCCAAGTAACCCGGCAATGGAAATTATAGATGCTGGCTTGTCTGATAACTTTGGAGTGGATAATGCTGTTCGTTTTTTGTATGTATTTAAAGATTGGATTGCTGAAAATACTTCAGGGGTAATATTTGTATCTATACGTGATACTCAAAAAGACAAACCTATAGAAACCAGCCTGGAGCAATCATTTTTTCAACGTTTAACCACTCCTTTGGGGAGTGTATTGTACAACTGGGAGTATTCGCAAGATATTCACAACGACAATTTGGTTGAGTTTGCCCGTAGTTGGTTCAGAGGACCTATCAATCGAATTGAGTTTCAGTATGTACCCATATCTAAGAGCTTAAAAGAGATTAAAGAAAAAGAAGCACAAATAAAAAAAGGGCAACGTAGAGCTAACCCTTATAAAATTATTATTACTGAACGTGCACCGCTTAGTTTGCGCTTGACGCAAAAACAAAAAGAAAATATTAAGCGCACAATATGGGAGCTTCGAAACCAAAGCTCACTGCGGCGTTTACAATACTTACTTAGGTAAACAATCCTTAAAAAAATATTTTGGTATGCGGTAGCAAAAACCTAAGTTCTCCCCTTTGTTTAAAAGAAATAGGGTTGTCTTTGACGTATAACCGAGTGAGCTTTTTTAGGTGTTTGATCGATTCGGGCAACTCTGTCAATCGATTGTTATTTAAGTTAAGCTCATCCAGTAGAGGCAAGCCCCCTATTTCATTGGGTAAGCTGGTAAGGTGGTTATTACTTAAGTTGAGGCGAATAAGGCCTTTTAACTTACCTATACTAGGAGGCATGGTTTTTAGGTAATTATCACGCAAAAACAGCCACCTTAAACCTCGTAACTCACCTATTTCTTCAGGCAAATGATCTATCTTATTGTCATATAAGTTGAGCCACTCGAGCTGGTGTAAATGCTTGATTTCGGCAGGTAAGGTTTGTAAATGATGCCCTGGTAAAATAATGCGTTTAAGTAATACTAGCTCTGCTATTTCGGTGGGTATGGTGGTTATTTTTTGTTTCCAGCGCCCAAAATCTAACACGTTCAGCTCGGAAAATGGAGTAAGGTAGCCATTTCTAAAACATATAAAATCCCGTTTATCTCGATCTTTAATTAGAAAGTCTAAGTCAAGGCTTGTGAGATGAAAGCCTTTGATTAGCTGAAACGCCAGCGAAATATTTACTTCGTCGCCAGAGTCTACCATTATTTTTAGTTTTTTCAACCCATCTAAGTCAATTTCAACACGTGATGAAGCTTGATCCTCTTTGTTTGAAGCAGTGGGATAATCCTTTATTCCCTTCAAAGGCAACACAGGTACTTCTTGCCCCTTGTCAACAGGGAGAGTCATTTTGTTCCAGTAATTTCGTAATTTTTTTAGCATGGTCTTTAGCTTATTAATATTTATCAAAAAACCGTAATTGCTGTTTTAGTATCAGGTGCAGCAATTATTGCTGCACCTGATAGGGTTTAGTTAGCGTTTTGGGTTATTCTTTTTGTGTTGGCGGTAAGCCTTCTGTATCATCTTCATCCGAGCATCTTTTTTACGCAAAAAATCAGCACTGGATTCCAAATAATCAGCTTCTTTTTGTAGTTTCAAGTAACTTTGGTACCGTTCTTCAGACAATTCGCCACTGTCTAAAGCTGCCAATACCGCACACTTAATCTCGTTGGTATGGCTACAATCTCCAAAGTGGCAATCTTGAGCAAGTGCCTCAATATCAGTAAAGACCTGCCCTATGCCTTGTTTACTTTCCCATAGTTGCAGTTCTCTCATGCCAGGTGTATCAATCAAAATACTTCCATTTTGTGTAATAAACATTTCGCGGCGTGTAGTGGTGTGTTTGCCCTTGTCATCTTTATCACGCACTGTTTGGGTTGCCTGTTGTGATGTGCCTAATAAGTGATTAATCAAAGTAGATTTCCCTACTCCTGATGAGCCTACTACTGCCAACGTTTTACCTGGTTTTATCCATTGGCTCAAAGCTTTATAGCCTATGGCCGAAGTATTACTTACAGGTACCACTGGTAAGTCAGCGTCAAATGATTGCAATTCTTCCATTTTTTGTTGCCAGTCAGTGGCTAGGTCAACCTTACTCAATACTACTACAGGAGCAATTCCTCCTTCGGCTGCCATAACCAAATAACGTTCTAAACGACGTAAATTATAGTTTTGGTCAGCGCTTTGTACAATCAATAGATCATCTATATTGGCCGCAATTACTTGAGCCTGATTGCGTTTTCCGGCAGCATTGCGTGTAAATACAGTAGAGCGAGGCAATACCCCGTGAATAATAGCTTGTTGGTCAAATACCTGCATGCTTACCCAGTCGCCTACCTTGGGCAAATCTGCCTCAGAGTGAGCTGTATATTGTAGTCTACCCGAAATCTCTCCTTTAAGTTCTCCCTGACTACTGAAAATTGTATAATTATTTTTATTTTCTATGGCCACTCTACCTGCTTCGAAACCTTGCGCTTCGGAGTTGGTGAAATGTTGCATGAAATGATTGTTCCAACCTAATTGTTCGAGTGTGAAAGTTGATTTCAACGTGGTAATGTTTTTTTATAAAATAGCTTCTCTTGGCAGTTAGCATTTGTTTAACCCTGCAATGACAAGCTTCATATAATGCCTATAATGATATGCATACAAGGCATATAGCGTAAATAATAACACTGTTTAACAGCGAATTATCTGATAATTAGACGTTTGAAATGATATAAATAAACGCAATAGAAAAGCTTAAGGCTTTTGGTATAAAGCCTTTCGTTAAGATGTGTAGAAGTGGGGTGTTAGTGGCAAAACCGCTAACACTTTTATGCTATTGCA
Organism: uncultured Microscilla sp.; assembly: GCF_947493425.1. GTDB lineage: Bacteria > Bacteroidota > Bacteroidia > Cytophagales > Microscillaceae > Microscilla. The sequence continues at coordinate 70,623 of NZ_CANLRP010000007.1, forward strand.
AACATAAATTAAGGTTGGTTGTTATAATTAGTTATAATCTTTAAAATAGATTAAACAAATATAGCAAATATTTGTGAGGTTTACCAAATAAAAAAATATTTGACCAATAACCGGCTTTTTTTGATAAAGAAGTCGTCTCAACTTTTAAGCTGAAAGTGAACAGCCTTGCTTTTGCAGGCTGAGGAATTCAGGAGTCAAAATAGTGGTTTTGTGACCCATAAAAAAAGTTGAGATGACTTCGTGTTTTAGATCAAGTGACTATCTATATTCCAGTATAATTAAATGGAGTTATCTGACTTAGTTCGCTTTTTATATGATCTGCCACATCTAACTGTTCGATAAATAACTTGATAGAATGGGAGGTGATTTTTTCATTAGTGCGAGTCAACATTTTTAAAGCTTCATAAGGTTTAGGGTAGCCTTCGCGTCGCAAGATAGTTTGAATAGCCTCTGCCACCACTGCCCAATTAGCTTCCAAATCTTGATCTATGGCTGTTTTGTTGAGCTGCAACTTGCTTAAACCCTTGAGTGTAGCTTTGAGGGCAATTACAGTATGGCCTAATGGAGTACCCAAGTTGCGTAATACGGTAGAATCAGTCAAGTCACGTTGTAAACGTGAAATGGGTAACTTTTCGGATAAGTGAGTAAAAATAGCATTGGCAATGCCTAAATTACCTTCTGAATTTTCAAAATCAATCGGGTTTACTTTGTGTGGCATGGCTGATGATCCAACCTCGCCCGCTTTTATTTTTTGGGTGAAATAATTCATAGAGATATACTGCCACACATCGCGGTTGAGGTCTATTAGTATAGTGTTCAAACGCTTAAGGTTGTCCATCCAAGCCGCCATATAGTCATAGTGCTCTATTTGGGTAGTTATCTGGCTCCGTTCCAACCCTAGCGAACCCACAAACTTGTTGGCAAAATCTACCCATTGAGTATCAGGATAAGCAACTTGATGGGCGTTGAAGTTGCCAGTTGCTCCACCAAATTTTGCGGCGTGATTGAGCGTATTCAGTAAGTTTAATTGATGATCAAGGCGGTTTACAAAGACCATTAGCTCTTTGCCCAGGCGGGTAGGCGAGGCAGGTTGCCCATGAGTACGTGCCAACATAGAAACATTCTTCCAGTTTTTGGCAAGTTCTTCAATGCGGTCACGCAGTTGTGCCCAAGTAGGTACAATTACTTCTTCAATAGCGTCTTTTAAGAGTAAAGGAATAGACGTATTATTGATGTCTTGTGAGGTAAGCCCAAAATGAACAAACTCTTGATATTGAGCAATATCCAGTGCTTCGAACTGTTGTTTGATAAAATACTCTACCGCCTTGATGTCGTGATTGGTGGTTTTTTCTATTTCCTTGATTTGCTGAGCGTTTTCAATAGTAAACTCTTCGTATATTTTACGCAAAGTAGGGAATAAAGCCTGGTCAAAATTGCTCAATTGAGGTAAAGGCAATTCACACAAAGCAATAAAGTACTCTATCTCTATCAATACCCGATAACGAATCAACCCATACTCAGAAAAGTAGTGAGCCAATTCTATCGCTTTATTGCGGTAACGCCCATCTATAGGCGAAATGGCGGTCAATGTATTTAAATCCATAAAAATGGTGTGTATTAAGGAGTAAACGCCTCACTTAGTTAAATAGAATAACTAAGGAATGGTACCAAAATAAATTTACATTCTTAATCTCATCTTTTGAGGCTATACTTTGTTAAAAAATAGCCGAATAGCGCTGCTATTAGCCAATTTTTTGCCTCGTCTAGCAACAAAATATTTTATTAAACTATAGAAATTTATTTTTACACCATTCCTAAGTTGGTAGAGGCTTTAAAAGCCAAAATTATTTAATCTTAGGCAGAGAGAAAAAAAATAGCTTACCAAGTTGTGTTAAAATTTTACATCCTTAATGAATGGTATATGCTGACTTGATTAATCAAAAGTCATTTGTTGGAATGGCAATGTTGTTTTATACTAAGATGAAAGTGATTACCTGCGGTGAGCTCGTCACAGCAAGCTGCCCCGGTGAATCAGGATTTATAAATAGACTCGGTTTTGGGATTTACAGGATTAGCTTTGCTGAGCTCAGCAAAGCTGTAGCTTCGGTTGATTAATGTTGGTATTCAGGCAATTAGTCAAAATCCATCCTCAAAACCATCTTTGTTTAAGTATAACACTGGCGTACATTGGTCTTTGGTTCCTGTTGAACATTCTCAGAGCCTTAAATTGCCTTGCTTTTAGCCCCACTAAAAGCAAGATAATATACTATACCCTCTGTGGTGTTGCATTTTAGCACTTTATGCCCGAACTGTCAAAAAACTTCACTTTCAACTAAGAAACCCCATTCGAAGCCTCAAACTGTAGCTTTACTAAGTTGTTGTATACTCCGTTTTCGTGGTTTACTAGTTCATCATGCGAACCAGCTTCTACAATATTTCCTTCACTGAGCACATAAATAGTGTCAACCGAGCGAATAGTAGATAAGCGGTGGGCAATAATAATAGTAGTACGGTTTTGCATCAATTCATTAAGAGCTTCTTGTACCAAATGTTCTGAGTCTGCATCCAGCGAACTTGTTGCTTCGTCGAGCACTAAAATCTCTGGATTTTTTAGTATCGCGCGGGCAATGGCAATACGTTGTCGTTGTCCACCTGATAGTTTTACCCCACGTTCGCCTACTATAGTTTCCAGCTGATCAGGAAAACCTTCAATAAACCTCCAGGCATTGGCTTGTTCAGCAGCTTTGCGTACCTCTTCATCGTTAGCGTCAGGGCGCCCGTACAAAATATTTTCTTTAATAGTGCCTCCAAACAATATAACTTCCTGAGGTACTATGCCTATGTGTTGGCGTAATGCCGAAATATCATAAGTATCAACGTTTTTTCCGTCAATCAGGATAGTACCTTGAGTGGCATCATAATACCTAAACAGCAATTGTACGATGGTAGATTTACCTCCGCCACTATAGCCTACCAATGCTACTTTTTGCCCAGCCTTTACCTCAAAATTGATCTGCTTCAGCACCGTAACATCGCTTCGGGTGGGGTAAGAAAAGTGTACATCTTTGAAAGAAATATTGCCCTGAATATTCAAGGTAGGTGCATTTGTTTGTGTTGTGAGCTGGGGCAGGTTTATTTCTGTCTCTTCTTCAAGAATTTCAAGAATACGCTCTGAGGAGCCTACTGCCCGTTGAATTTGTCCGTATAGGTTGCTTAGACCGCCCAAAGCACTGCCAATAAATACAGTGTAAAAAGCAAACGAAGTAAGGTCGCCTACACTCATTAGGTTTTGGTCTACCAGGTGGGCACCATACCACACCACCAAGATAATGCCCCCAAACAAGGCAAGAATGACAAAGGCATTGAACCCCGCCCGGTAAGCTCCTGCTTTCATCGCATTTTTTACTACTTTGTGCAAAGCCTGGTCGTAGCGTTTTACCTCAAAAGCTTCGTTGGTAAATGCCTTGACAGCTCTGATAGATTGAAAAGTCTCTTCCACTACCGTATTGGCGTTAGCGAGTTCATCTTGGGCTTTTTTAGACAGCTTTCTGATAAATCTGCCAAAAAATATTGCAGCAAATACCAATACTGGAAAAGTGAGGATCATGAGTACAGCCAAGCGAGTAGAGAAATAAAACAAGAAGCCTACCCCAATGACCAAAGTACCTATTTGGCGAAAAAACTCGGCAAAAGTAAATGACATCACCTCCTGCAATTGCCCTATATCAGAAGTAAGACGACTGGTGAGCTCTCCCACCCTCTTTTTTTCAAAAAATGCCACCGACAAGCTGATGATTTTACTATAAGCTGAAATGCGCATGTCTTTCATGGCATTTTCGCTTACTCGTACAAACAACAGTACCCTAAAAAAGGAGAAAGTAGCTTGTGCTACGAGCACTATTGCAAATATGATAGCGACGGTATCGATAGAGCTAAAAAAATCGCTGGTTTTACCCGTTGACACATCCAAAAACTGTCCTAATAACAAAGGTGTGAGTAGGGCAGTGCCAGTAGATCCTGCCAAAAATAAGCATCCTATCAGGTAAGTATATTTGTAAGGAAGAATAAAACGAAAAATGCGAATGAGTTTGCTAAAACCTTTGCGGGTAATGCGTTTTTTTTGGTTTTTTGAGGTATTTTTTTTGCTAGAATGTGCTGTCATGATCAAATTTAAGAGTTCGCTTGAACCAATTGCTAATTACCAAAAAGAAAGTATAAGGCTATTATAAACTAAATAAAAGAAGAATAGGTTTGGGGAAAAAGAAAATTATCTGGTTTTGGTAAAAAACCTTTGAATGCTGGCAATGTGTCAGACATCATCTGCCTGGCGTATTGTTTGAAAAAAGTAAATAAATCGTCTACTCAATATTTATGAACCACCTACAATATATTTACCTTCTAGTAGCAGTTTTGCTCTGGGTACTAGGATACTTACATACAGGCAAGCTGGTGCGCCCCCGCTGGAAACAACCTGGCAAAGCCGTTTTTTACCTCACCATTTCGGTAGCCCTTATATATTGGTTTTATCACTATGCCTTGTTTTTTATCATTTTACACCCTTTGCTGGGGCTGGTGTTTCATATCAGGGTGTGCCGCCGCCACCACATCAATTGGAAAACCTGTCAACCCCGTGAGAAATACCTCGAACTGCAAGAAAAATGGGCAAAGGGAGAGTTTTAAAGTGGAGAATTTGCGTCTTTGTGCATAGATTATGTACTTTATTAAAAAACTTATAATTGACAAATGATACATAGAACCCTTCTTATTCTTAGCATGTGTTATGCTTTTGGGAGTTTTGCCCAATCCAAAAAATACTTAGGACAAACCCCTCCATTGTCAAAGCCCAAAAAATTTGCCCCTGGGCTCATTTCTACTCAGGCAGAGGTAGAGTTTGGGTCGGTGTTTTCTGCCGATGGCACTGAGTTTTTTTATGGAGTAGATATTGACCAAAAACCAGAAATACGCTATTGTAAGCTGGTAAATGGGCAATGGAGTAAACCGAAAATATTACTAAAACACCCTCAATACACCTACCACGACCCCTTTTTGTCGCCCGACGAACAAAGACTGTATTTTATCTCTAATAGACCACTGAATGGCAAAGGAGCAAAAAAAGATGCTGATATATGGTACATCCAACGCACCACACAAGGCTGGAGCAAGCCTATCAATGCAGGGCGAAATATTAATACTGACAAAAACGAATATTACATCTCTTTTACCCAAAAGGGGAACATGTATTTCTCGTCGAACCACGCAGCCAAACGTTCTTACAATTACGATATTTATGTGTCACACCTTAAAAAAGACAAGTTTCAGCCTGCTGTTCGTTTGGGTGCCGGAGTGAATACCCGTCGTTATGAAGCCGATGTATTTGTGGCGTATGATGAGTCTTATTTGATATTTTGTTCCATTCGTGGAGATGCTTCGCGGCGAGGTGATTTGTATATTAGTTTTAAACAAAAAGATGGGAGCTGGGGTAAAGCCAAAGACATGGGAAGTTTGATCAACACAGTAGGCCACGAGTTATGCCCCTTTGTAACCAAAGATGGGAAGTATTTTTTCTTTACCCGCAACAATGATATTTATTGGGTAAGTGCTAACATTATAGATTTGTATAGATAGCGGCAAACTATCAGCGATAAACTGCAAGCAGCTATACTTTTTAAAAAAAACAAGTTGGTCTTGACTTGCAAGACCAACTTATGACCTACTTCAATGTTACCTTATCAAAAGACGTGAACAGTTTTTCGGGTACACTGTCTACTACCTGTATGTTTGATAGCTTGGCTCTGCCTCGATTGCCCGATAGCATCAAGTTGCCGTATTTTTGGTAGTCGAGCCAAGGCATTACAAAGTTAGCTGAGTCTTGGCTGGCTTCTTTAAAGTACGCCCATTGTGTCACCAATTTACTTTGTTGGTCTATATACACCTCATATTTATTTTGAGGAGTATCGCCCACATTCTTAAACGAAAGTGTCAACACATCAGCTTTTCTACCTCCTTTTACGGTGTCTTCGCGGGCATACTTAAGAGTTACCCCCGAATCTTTCAGTTTAAAAGGCATACATAACCAATACATATCATTGATCCATATACTTTTACCACGTTTGAGGTACTTTTGTAGTGAGTCGGCTTGAGTGATTGCTACACTACCTTTTCGTACTTTGCCTTTGAGTGGTTCACGGTACACATTGAGTAATATATTCATTTTGCCATTGTTGTAATCAATGCGTACATCTCCCGTTTTTTTGTCCCAGTACAACTGTCGCCGGTTAAAAAAGTTCCAACTAATCAAACGCGTTTTATCCCAATTGGCACGCCCTCCACTCGCTTTCATTACCTCATTGGCTATTTTAATGGCTTTGGGGTCTGAGTTTTGAGCATCGAAGCCCTCAGCAGCAGGGTTTTCTTCTTGGAACTGTTGGGTGTTTATCTGGCTGGAGTCCGTGTTTGAAGCAGTATTTTGCGTGTTACTACCACCACAGCTTGCTAAGCTAAAGGTTATAAGTATGGGCAGCAGCATAAAGATTATTTTTTTCATTGGTCAAGGTATTTTGACTTTAACAAAGAGTTTATCCTAAATTAAAACATAACATTCAACAGGGTCTTAAGTTTTCAAGTCCGATCAAATCAGGGAAATGACTTTCTTAGCAATGCAAAAGCAAGGCTTTTTACTTTCAGCCTAAAAGGTGAGGTGGTTTATAGGTGAAAAGCACCATCAATATCTCAAAGTACCTATTTTTCTTTGAATAAGCAGTTTTTGACAATTTTTCTCTGTATCAAATGTGTATTTTTATATTATGAACATTTTGGCTGGCACAAAAACAGTTTTACTCTTTCTTTGAACTTGTTTAAGGTTTTGGCATTGAGAGCAAAATGAGTGATTTTTTACATAGACGAGGCGTGGAAGGCGGAGTTTAGCCTAGCTAAATGAGCATTTTCACAACGAAGTATATGGGTAAAAGAACCATTTTGAATTATTTGAAAAAAACTTAAACAAGTTCTTTATGTGCTTAGCAAAAAAACAAGAACACAACGATATTATAATATACCCATGAAAAGTTTAAAATGCTCATTGATATTTATGCTTATTACAGGGCTATCTTGGCAATGTATTCAGGCGCAACAACTTCCTCGTAGGGCTTTTTTAGGGGCCCAATTGCAAAATGTGACCGAAGCTCAGCAAAAAGAACTCAGTTTACCCAATACTCAAGGGGTTTATTTAGCACGCATAGTACCTGAGTCTAGTTTGGCGCTTGCCAAAGTTAAACCAGGTGATATTTTGACAGCTATCAATCAATACTCAATTATTAATGTACGTCAGTTTATACCCCTACTCAAACAATTTAAGGCAAGCGATAAAGTAAGACTGACCTATTACCGCCAAGGTAAGAAACGCCAAACCCAGATGACTTTTCAGGAATTCCCAAAAATGAAAAGTAAAACCTATGAAGTAATCTATAGCTCAGTAAAAGCCAATGCCAATCATTTGCGTACCATTATCACCAAGCCCAAAGGCAATGGCAAGTATCCAGCAGTACTGATTGTACAGGGTTTGGGTTGTGCGACGATAGACAGCCCTGTAAACCGTTTTTCAAAAGCGATCTCCGATTCACTTACAGGCAAAGGAATGGTAGTAATGCAGGTAGAAAAGACTGGGATGGGAGATAGTCAAGGTACCCCTTGTCGGGAATGTTCTTTTGAAGAAGAGGTAGAGGGTTACCTTCAAGGAATCAAGGCTTTGAAAAAAATGCCTTATGTAGATGCTAATCAAGTGTTTATGCTTGGTTTTAGTATGGGAGGTGTTATTGCTCCCATTGTTGCCAGCCAGATGCCAGTCAAGGGAATCATTGCCTATGGGACTGTAGGAGGTAGAAATTGGTTAGAATATGAAATGGAAAATACTCGCCGTCAGGCAGAAATGGCAGGAACGCCCTATGATGAAATAAGCGTAATAATGCAAGCCAAAGAAAAAGCCTTACATTACCTTATGGTAGAAAAGCAAGCCACTCAAGATATTATAGCTAAATATCCCGAAACTGCCCCACATTTACGTTATCCACAGCACAATCAATACTTACGCTCGGTAGGTGGTCTTAATCTAGCAAAAAACTGGTTGAAAATCAACGCCCATGTGTTGGTAGTGCACGGCAAAGCCGATTTTGTGAGTTTTGCCAAAGACCATGCTTTGATTGCTAAAATTGTAAATAGCAAACATCCTGGCAAGGCTACTTACATAGAGCTACCCAACAGTGATCACTGGCTCAATGCGATGAAAACCATGCAGCGTAGCAGGCAAAATCGCAGAAACAGAAATAACGCAAAAAATTATCGTTTGCTCAGCATTGTCAGCAGTTGGATTCTGGAAAAAGTGAGAGCTTCATAGTAAAAACCTATTAACTCAAGCGGATGTTCCGCAACTTAAATTTTTATAATAATGACTTATATAGCAAAAAGTGTATGGGCAGTGTTACTAAGCGTAACCTTGACTGCCGCAGCACAGGCACAAGATATAAAAAACGAAAGTAAAAAAGTACAGGCAGTGATCAAACAATTGTTTGATGGCATGCGTCAGGGTAACCCTGACATGGTAGCAAGTGCTTTTCATGAAAACGCCACTTTGCAAACTACTTTTACCCATCGGAAAACGGGTAAACCGGTATTGCACAACGGCGGAGCCTACACCAAATTTGTAGAATCTATCAAAAAGAAAAAGCCTGAAGATACCTATGATGAGCGCATCAGTAAATATGTTGTGCAAATTGATGACAATCTTGCCAGTGTATGGACTCCCTATCAGTTTTACCTCAATGGTAAATTAAGGCACTGTGGAGTAAATAATTTTCAGTTGTTTAAAAGTGAAAAAGGCTGGAAAATCATTTCAATTATAGATACCCGTCGCCGAAAAAAATGTAAATAATTTTGAGGGGCACCACACAAAGAATACAAGGTTGTCTGACAGTACAACAGGCAACCTTTTTTTATAAAATACTACGTTCATGAAAAAACACTTTACCATATTGAGCCTTTTGCTGATACTCAGCCTAACACCCTTTGCCCATAGTCAGGGCAAAATTAACTCTACCAAACGTTTGCTTAAGGCAATGAAAAAACGCTATGATGGCAAATGGTTCAAGGCTTTTACTTTTATCCAAAAAACTATTCGTTACAATGCTCAAGGACAACCATCAACACCTGCTATCTGGTATGAAGCTATTCGTTACCCTAATCAATTTAGAATAGATATAGGTGACCTCAAAAATGGTAAATCAGTTATTTTTGATGCTGACTCGGCATACAGCTTTAAACAAGGTAAATTAACCAATACCCGCTATGATCCTCAGCATTTTTTACTCATGAAAGGAGGGCTTTATTATTATAGCCTTAAAAAGTGCCTGCGCATTTTGACAAAAGGAGGTTACAATACCGATTTGTTTCATGCCAATACCTACAATGGACGTCCGGTATATGTAATAGGAGCTAAAAAAGGCGACCTTAAGACTCCTCAATTTTGGTTAGATCAGACACATTTTTATGTAGTAAGGCGAATACGGGCTACTCGAAGTGCAAAAGTATTAGATGTACAATATACAAAACACCAAGCTACTGGAGGTGGTTGGGTAGAGCAAAAGGTGAGTTTTGAACTCAACGGCAGGTTGGTACAGGTAGAAGAGTACACCAACATAGACACCAGCCCCAAGTTGCCTAAAGGCTTTTTTGATCCTACTCAATTTGGCAAATCACACTGGTATAAGGAACAATAGGAGAGGGGGGTATATTGTATTGTCTACCCAGTTTAGACGAAAGTACTGATACAAACTAACCTAAACAGGTTTATGATGATGAAATAAATCTCAATAAAAAACCGCCTACTAACAAGGGTTCAGTGGGCGGTGTGATTGGAAAACTAAATATAGATTTAATAAAGTAAGCTTTGTGGGCTATAATCTCGCTTAGTGATATTGTTCCAATAAATACTTGATAAGATCGGTAGTAGTAATAATACCCACCAAGCCGTTGTTGTCTATTACTGGCAATGCGTGAAACTCTTTCTTAGATAAAATTTCAGCGGCTTCTCTGATGGTGGTTTCTGTATTTACTGTTACCAATTGGTCAATCATTACTTGTTCAATGGTAAGTACACTGTACAAAGTAGTTGTTACTTGCTCGTTGCCCTCGCCATAACTATCCACAAAATTTACCCGCATTAAGTCAGTATAGCTTAACATGCCTATAATCTCCTGATTGTCTACTACAGGCAAATGGCGAATCTTTTTGTCTTCCATCATTTTCTGTGCATCAATCAAAGAATCCTGTAAAGTAATGGTTACAGGGTTGTCCGTCATTATCTTGGTAACTAACTCTCTTTTTTTCATATCTATAAGGATTAAATATTTTTGATTTCTTTTTTTAATGAGTGCAAGTAGCTACTTTTTATTGAGCAATTCTATGATATAAATCAGGTTTAGAACTGATGTGTGTCAAATAGCTAAAAAAATCAAACTTTTATTCCCCTTGAAGCTTTGCGGGCAAATAGCACCACCGGAACCACAGTAAAAAACATCAACAAGCCATATACTGCCCCAGGGGTAGCCATTTCGGCATTATGCAATACCGAAGCAGCAATAGTAATGGCGAGTGTACCATTCTGAATGCCTGTTTCGAGAGCAATAGTAAAACTCTGGCGTACATTTACTTTGAATATTCTTGCCGAAAAATACCCAAAAGCCATCATTACTACATTAAGCAACAGCACTGGCACTGCTGCCTGGCGTAGTTGAGTAAAAAAACTAGCCCGATTGCTATAAATTGCTGCCGCTATAATGAATATAAAAAAGCCAATAGAAAAAGGTGCAAGTATTTTTTCTATTGATTTGGCAACGGCTTTTGATCTGGCTTTGATAAACATGCCAATGGCTATTGGGACAATGGCAATGGCAAACATAGGGAGTATGATGCCCAGCACATTGAGAGAGGTTTCGTCGCCCATAAACTTGTTGATTGCCAGCCCCATAAATACCGGAATTGTAATTACTGTAACTAAACTACTGATGGCAGTAAGGGTTACTGACAAAGCCACGTCAGCTTTAGCCAAATAAGAGATCATGTTGGAGGTAGACCCACCTGGGCAAAAAGCAAGCAAAAGCAAGCCTACAGTGAGTGCAGGAGAAAGTGGAAAGATACTTACCACCAACAGTCCAAATAAAGGAAGCAAAATTAATTGATTGATTAACCCTATAGCCGTAGCTTTGGGGAGCGAAATCACTCGCTTAAAATCTGCCAGGGTAAGGGTAAGCCCCATGCCAAACATAATAAAGGCGAGTGCCAAAGGTAAAAATACCTTGAAAACAAGATTAGACATAAGTAAATTGAGTATGTAATATAAATGAGCCTTGGAACAAATAGAGAGTGACTTTTGGTTTACTCTCCAGCCAGAGCAAGTTAACAAAATAATGACAAAACGATTATGAAAAACATATTATTGATAGGTGGGACAGGGTTTATCGGTCGGCATTTGATAGAGCAGCTCAACAAAGAACACAATCAGTTAATTTTGTTTAGCCGTAATGCCCCCACATTTGAGTTGCCACAGGGTGTACTCACTATACAGGGCAACCGTATGCATCTGAAAAACTATCGGGCTCAATTTGAGCTTTTCAAACCCGATGTAGTCGTTGACCTCATTCCGTATAGTCAGCAAGATGCTGAAGATTTATTGGAGGTTTTTCAAGGAATTACTTCTCACATCATTGCGTTGAGTAGTGCTGATGTATACAAAGCTTATCAGATTTTTCACGGAAGTGGTGAGGCTGTAATACCCGGTGTACTCAATGAAAAAAGTGAGCTAAGAACCAAAATGTTTCCTTATCGTCAGCCTGAGCAGTTTAACGATCTCATGTATGACTATGAAAAAATTCAGGTAGAGCAAACCTTATTGGGCAATGGTAACATAGATGTCACCATTTTGCGAATGGCGGCTTTGTATGGTGAGCATGATACCCACAAAAAGTTGTCAGCGTACATTCGCCCAATGCTTACTGGAGAAACTGAAATATTAATACCCGAACACAAAGCCCATTGGCGGTGGACAAGAGCGTATGTAAAGGATGCCGTACGTGCAATAGATTTGGCGATTAGTGAACCTGCAGCTCGTAATGAGGTATTTAATGTGGGAGCTGCTAAAACTTATAGCCAGTTTGAAATTATTGAATTGCTCAAGGCGCTTACTGGCTGGAAGGGGGAGATTATTACAGTAAAACAAAACATTATCAGTGATGCCCCCAATGAGTTTGAAGAAGAGCTTACTAAAGATGAGTATGACTATGGGCAACACCTGGTAGTAAACTCTCAGAAAATACGTGACATGTTAGGTTACAAAGAAAGCGTACCTTATATCATAGGCATAGACAAAACCATTGCTTATGAAAAAAGCCTGGTAGATAATGAAAAACAAACCCAGGAGTCGGAATAAGAAGTGTATGAAAAATATCAATAAAAAAGGTTGAGCGGGGCAGTTTTGCCTTGCTCAACCTTTTTTATACAAAAGTCAGCTATTCTTTAGTTCATGTCCACCATTTTTAAAGCATGCATTCTATAGTCTTGAATCAATGCTTGGTAAAGCAAGTCGCCTTGTAAACGGTATCCTTTACCACTCAAGTGGATGTAGTCACGGCTTGATAATTTATAACGTCCCCATTTTTTGATAGAGCCCAATCCACCCATAATAGTATAAATATCCCATACAGCACAATCCATCTCTTCGGCAAGTTCAAAAATCTTACGGGCAGCATAGTTATTACTGTAGTTCTTACGCCCTCGATATAGGCAGTCGCCGGGAGTGGTAAGTAAAATAGAGGCCTTGGGAGCTGCTCTTTTGATACGCCCAATCAAAATGCTATAATCACGCTTAAATTGTTGAGCATTAAAACGATGAGTATAAGCATCGTTGGTACCTAACGAAATAATTACCAAATCAGGTTGAATACTTTTTACTTGATTTACTACTCTGGGGCTACGCAAAAATGATTTTACAGTAGCACCATTGGCACCAGCCGAGTGGTAAATGACTCCCTTATCATTATTTTCTAACGAAACTCCCTCCAATACAAATGAATTTTGCCCTGGGCGGTTCTTGTTCATGGCTATAGTTACTTTGCTTACTGGGTGTTTCAACAGGAACTCTACATAACCATCTGCCACAATTCTTTGGGGTGATAGAACCTCGTGCGTGGTAATTAGCTTTACCTGAAAAGAAGAACGGTTACGCGTATTATAAAAAACCTTGACCCGATTAATGCTGTATTTATGTCCCTGGCGGTTTGGATTAATTGTAAAACGTGCGTTTTGATCATAGGTAGAAGCTACCATACCACTGATACCCCAAGAGGCATGCTTGGCAAAGTTAGTTGCCCAACTGCCCGACCACTTACCTGAATAGGTAGTTTTATAAGTGTGAGGATCATAAGATTTAGCCATAGAGTGTGGAAAAACATAGCCTCGTCCGGCAAGTCCAAAATGAGGTTGATATTTGAAATGTTTTCGTACCTGATCAGACAAGAAGTCAGCCTGAAGGTGAGAGTCACCTATATGCATAATATTGACTTTGCGGCGCTTATCTTGCAGGTATTCATCCAATGCCTGGTAAAAATGACTAAAAGCCTTTCCTTGTTGGGGTTTATATACCTGGTTGTAATCATAGCGTACAAACGGGTATTTTCGCTCTACTGTAGGTGTGTTGGGCAGTTTAGCCAGATGTTGATAATTAAAAGATGCCCAAAGACTGATGTATAAACTAACGATATAATTGATAGAACTTGTCATATTCTGAAAGTATGGCTTTGTACAGCATTTCAGAGACAATTAATGCTCCTTTGCCTGTAAAGTGAGTAAAATCTCGGTTTGCCAGGGCTGGTTTATGAAAAACCCAGCTAGGCATTGAATTTTTGCCACCCATTGCTTCATATAAGTCCCAAAAAGCACAACCTGCTTTGAAAGCAGCGTTTTTCTGGGCTTCTCGAATCAAGGGTACATTTGGATATGTTGTATATCCTCCGGCAGTACGCCGCGACATGTCAGAAACTCCAATAACCAAGATACTTAACTCAGGATCAAGGCTCTTAAGGAATTTCAACTGTTGGTAAAACATTTTTTCGTACCATTCATAATTAGTAAGTACATGTGGTACAATGTTAACACCAAACTGAAGCACAATGAACTTTACATTCATTTTGCGGATTAACTTGCGATAATGTTCGCGTTGGATACGGGTAAACTCTACTCCTGAACTACCCCTGAGAGGTATATTGTCAAAAGTGATACCCTGGTTGGCATCTAAGGCAACCCCATAAATTTGAGGGCTTTGCGTGCCAACAACTTTAATTTGTACCTGTTCCAGTGGTTTGGTCAGCTTGTGCTGATAATAATTGAACTCATCTGATACAGGAACTTTTACCCTGATTGAGGAATCGTTTTTGACATTGATTCTCAGCTCAAATGGGGCTTTTTGATTTCTATAAAGTATTTTGATATTTTGAACAGCTTTTTGCTTAGGAGTAGCCGATGCCAGCGCTCTGTAAGATACAGATGCAGCTATCTGTGTAGTTTTCAGTGGTTTAGCAATGTAACTTGCTTTTCTAAATAACGGTTGTGGCGTTGAAAAATTATACTCATTTTCACCGAATTCATTATATCCTGTAGCAGGATTCAAAAAACGATAATAACTGCCCAATATACCATAATACTTAGAATTGGTACGGCGAAAGGTTCTACCAAAAATAGAAGCTTTGATCCAGCGCCTATTTGCCTTTTGATAAAAAGAAGTTTTGGTATGGAGCTTATCCACAATGTCTAGTACACCTACACCACCACCACCAAACTGTTGCTGAAACTTTTCACGCAAAAATGCAGTAATTCGGTCACCCTCTAATTGTGAATCTCCATAGTGCAACACTCGTACCAATCGAGTGGCTGTTTTTTCCTGCAACGAGGTCAAAGCTCTGAAAAACGGGAAGAGTAAACTATCTTGTCCCTCTGGATATTGTATTTTTAGTGCAGGTTTTAAGCGCAATGAGTCAGGAGGACGGTAAGCTTGGGTATTTTTTTTAGTAGAATCCTGAGACTTTATGCTATCATTGCCTTGTGCGGTTTTACTATGGCTATTTTGTTTTGAACCTCCTGTATTTTTAGGGTTTGATGTATCAAACTGGTCTGTAAGTTTGTCTATGTTTTTATAGGTTGGTTGGTTGGCAGGCAGAACATCAGAGGCTTGAGGGAATCGAATGACTTGTTTTTCGCTTATTTTCACTTCTTTAGGCATCAAAAGTGAAACAGCTGCAAGTATGGCAATTACGTATGCCATCAGCATTAATATGCGAGTAGGCTTTATCATAGATTTAAACGCACTAAATCAAGCTGCAAAAAAAGCAAAATATGCTGAGTTTTACAAATTATTGAAGTGCTAATACTTTGTTAAAAGGCTCAGATAATCAATTAGTTATATTGTATTTGTTTAGTTCAATGCTCTTTATTCGAGTGTTTATCATTGTTTACAATGAGCCCATCTACCATTACTATCTTACGATCAGCAAGTTCGGCAAGGTTTTCATCGTGGGTCACTACTACAAAAGTTTGTTGAAATTCTTCTCGAAGTTTTAAAAATAACTTATGCAACTCTTGAGAGTTTTCAGTATCCAGGTTTCCGCTGGGTTCATCAGCAAATACCACTGTAGGAGCATTGATCAAAGCTCGTGCAATGGCTGCTCTTTGTCGCTCTCCGCCCGATACTTGTGCTGGAGTTTTATGAGCAATTTCCGCCACGCCCAACAAGCTTAATAACTCCAATGCTCGTTCTTCAGTGGTTTTTTTGTGTTTTTTTGCCAAAAAAGCAGGTAAGCTTACATTTTCCAGAATACTAAATTCGGGCAAAAGGTTATGAAACTGGAACACAAAGCCAATGTGCTCATTACGAAACTTTGCCAGTTTTTGTCCACGCAATAAGTTAATGTTTTGCCCATTCATTATTACTTCGCCCTGGTCGGGTACATCCAGTGTGCTGAGTATATGCAATAACGTGCTTTTGCCTACCCCTGAGCGCCCCACAATAGATATAATTTCAGCTTTTTTTACTGCAAGATTTATTCCTTTTAAGACTTCCTTATCTCCGTAAGATTTATTAATGTTTTTGGCTTCAATCATTTTTTTGTGCAAAATCTGTTTTAAGTCTGCAAAGTACGAGATTATTTGCAAGGAATGAGCTTAAAGTAAACTTTGATGGTTTGAGAAAAGATTTTTTAACAATTTTGCTTCATTTAGTGAAAAATAATTGCCTCATTTTTTAATAGCTCCTTATGTTGAAAAAACTCTGGCGGAAGATATTTTTGAGCACCTTTCAAAAGGTATCACAAGAAGCCGTCCCTAAAATGCCTGTGGTTAGTTTAAATAATCAAACCATTGGAATACTGACCTTGGCAATATTATGTTTGGTGTTTACCGAGTATTGGAGCAGCCTCAGTTATTTAATTAAATCGTTGGCAAACATAAGTCTGCCATTGAGCAATCAACTAAAATATTGGCTGAAAACCCATGCCCACCCCCAGTGGATAAAAACAGTGTATTGGTCAATGGTTACTATAGTATTTTTTTTACTGGTGCCTTTGGCATATATCAGGTGGTGGCTCAAAAAGCCACTCAAAGACTTTGGTTGGCAGTGGCGTGCTACCCGTCAAGATATACTCATCTATCTCACTTGTTTGCTATGCATGTTGCCCATAGTATGGGTAGTCTCATCCTCTCCGGTTTTTCTTGCCAAATATCCCTTTTATCAACCTCAGCCCAATGAAGTTGCCTGGGAACGTTACTTTATCTTATGGCAACTGGTGTACTTACTGCAGTTTGTGGCAGTAGAGTTTTTCTTTCGTGGGTTTATGCTACATGGAATCAAAAAACAGTTGGGAATCTATAGTATTTGGGTAGCCATGCTACCCTATTGTATGATTCATTTTGGCAAACCTTTGCCCGAAACGCTAGGAGCAATTGCAGCAGGTCTGGTATTAGGAACTTTTAGTCTGAAGAACAATTCTGTTTGGTTAGGGGTGTTGTTGCATTATGGGGTGGCTATTACGATGGACTTGCTCGCTTTGTGGCACAAAGGCTTATTGTTTAAGTAACTTTATCAACGCTTTTTTTACTTTTAAAAATAAATCAATTGATTTTTAGACAGGTTCTAAAATAAGTAAAGCAAGTGACACATTTAGTTAAAACATAAAAATTTTTTAGGATAGACTAAAAATAACCTATAAATTTGTTGTTGTATTTGAATAATTTGTATAATGGATTGGAGCGACAGTAATTTATGGTTTGCTTTTGGGCTGACTCTTTTTGCCGGGTTATCTACTGGAATAGGTAGTGCAATGGCTTTCTTTTCTAAAACCACCAACACTAAATTTTTATCAATAGCGCTTGGGTTTTCTGCTGGAGTAATGATTTACGTATCATTTGTCGAGATATTTGTCAAGGCTAAAGATGCACTTACCCAAGATTTAGGAATAAAAATGGGGTACATCATTACAGTAGTATCTTTTTTTGGCGGCATGCTACTCATTGCTTTAATTGATAAGTTGATTCCTCATTTTGAAAATCCCCACGAAAATATCAAAGTAGAAGACATAGACGACAAAGAAAAAGATGAGGAGTACCAAAACAGGAAGAGTTTGTACAAAGTAGGCGTTTTTACTGCCTTGGCTATTGCTATTCACAATTTTCCGGAAGGACTCGCTACCTTTGCCGCAGCGCTCAAAGACCCTACCTTGGGTATACCTATTGCAGTGGCAATTGCCATTCACAATATTCCTGAAGGCATTGCTGTCTCAGTACCTATCTATTTTGCGACCCATGACAAAAAGAAGGCTTTTCGGTACTCGTTTTTATCGGGACTTGCCGAGCCGGTGGGAGCCATTGTGGGTTACTTCATTTTTTATTCCATTTTCAATGATGTTACTTTTGGGGTACTATTTGCTGGGGTTGCTGGTATTATGGTGTTTATTTCATTAGATGAGTTGTTGCCTGCTGCCCGCGAATATGGCGAGCACCATTTGTCTATTTATGGAATGATTGCCGGAATGATGGTGATGGCTTTGAGTTTGATATTGTTTGTTTGACAAAGCAACCAAGCTCATTTGGTCAAACCTTTACTCCTACCAATGTAACATCATCGCGTTGTTCTTGCTCATTTTTCTGAAAGTCGTTCAGTGTTGCAGTAATAGCCTGACGTTGCTTTACCAAAGGTAAATGGGCATAATGCGCCAGCATTTTTTTAAAACGGCGTGAGCCAAAATTACGGCGTCGAGCATTGGGTAAGTGAATCATTCCATCGGTTGATAAATATAAAATAGAGGCTTGAGGCAATTGCAAACAATGTTGTTCAAATTCTTTATAGCGTTTGTTGCCGCCAATTGAATAGCGGTTTGCTGGTAACTGTATGAGTTCATTAGGTGCTTGAGGCAACACATAATACAAAGGACGCTTGGCACCAGCAAATCTCAGGGTATGCCCTTGTTCTTTATTTTTTTCCAGCGTACAAAGGCAAATATCCATTCCATCATTATTTGCACTATTTTCCTGTTTTAGGCTCTGGCGTAACTCTGTATCCAGCCTTTGCAGTATTTGGGCAGGAGCCAATACCTTCTCTATGTGTACAATTTCGTTGAGAAGTGCAAACCCCATCATACTTAAAAAACCTCCTGGTACTCCATGTCCAGTACAATCTACTACAGCAAACAAAAGCAAAGGTGGGAGCAACACCAGTGATTGACTGGTTTTTTTGGGCTTTACTGACGCAAACCAGTAAAAGTCACCTGATACAATCTCTCTGGGTTTAAAAATTACGAAATGTTCTTGAAATACTGCATCCATTTCAGCTTTGTAGGGCAACATTGCCTCTTGCATACGTTTGGCATAATGTAAGCTATCTTGGATATGTTGGTTTTTACGCCCCAGCTCATCTATTGTATCACTTAAAATAAAGTTATGTGCTTTTATCTCAAGGTTTTGCTGCTCTAGTTTGGCATTGGTAGCCTTAAGTACTTTCTCTTTGTTTTTCAACCTTTCATTGATTTTCATCAACTTATTGGCAAACTGTTGTGACTCCTGCTGATGCTTTTTGATCATAGCATTACGTTGCTTCAACATTTTATTGCGCTTACGTATCTGATAAATCGCTGCCAGAATAATCATCAACAATACACTCATTCCTATCAGTGTATTGTGCCTCAATGCCCGTTCTTCGTGTAATACCTGTTGCTTAAGTTTTCTGTCTTTTTCAAGCAAGGCAATTGTTTGTTGTCGCTCTTTGTCTTGAGCTTGTTGGCGTTCCAATGCAAGTTTCTGAAGTTTTTTATTATTGCGTAGTGAGTCTATCAGCAGTTTTTGTTCTTCGGTATACAACCTTTGCTCTGCCAGTGAAAGCAATTGTTTTACTTTGTTTTTTTCCAATAATTCGTTGGCCAGTATCGATTGTTGCAACTCTTGATCTTTGCGTAGCAGTGACAGTTCAGAAGCTTTAAGCGCCAAATTTTGTTCTTTCTTTTCACTTTCAAGCTGTAATTGACGGTTGAGCGAAGCCTGTTTTTCTTCCTCAGTGAGCAATAGTTGGTAGTCTGCTTCTTTTTGGTCAATAGTGAGCTGCCGGGTATACAAATCCTTTAGTTTTTGACGGTTTTCTACTTCTATCTCTTCTTTTAATTGTATCAGCAATTTGTAATAAATTTTTACTTTTTTTGGTCTGTTTTGTTGTTCGTAAATTTTGATAAAGACCTTGTAGCTATTCTGTAAAACCTCTTTATTCTGTTGGGCTTTTGCAATCTTCACAGCTTTTTGCAAATATTCTTGTGCTCGATCTGGGCTCCCCTGAATGCAATAGTTAGTAGCAATGAGATTGTGTAAGCGGGCAATGTCTAGTGCATCCCCGGTTTGTTGCCTAAACTCCATTGCTTCCATAAAATATTTTTGAGCCTGTTGTGGCTCTTGTAACAGGTTGTGGGTAATGCCTATATTAGTGAGTAATAGAGCGCAAAAGTTTTTATAACCCTTTACCTCACTTTTTTGATGTGCTCTTTTATACAAAACCAGCGACTGTTTGAAAGCGTTGATTGCCTTGGCGTGTTGGTTTAATTTTTTGTGCAAAAAACCAATATTATTTAACGTAATTGCTTTTTCTGTGGCAGACTCTATTTCTTCCTGAGTTTTTAAAATTAATTGTTCGTATGCCAACGATATATGGTAAGCTTTGGTTTGTTTATGTATTTTTGCCAGTTTTTTAAGGGTACGCAGGCGTTCTTTTGCTGGCTCACTACTTTGCATACCCAATAATTGCTGGTACATGGCTGATGCTTTTTTGTATAACTCCATTCGCCAATAAGCTTGCCCTGTGCTGTTCAGCACTTCACGCATCAGGTCAGCGTTATAGTGTTGAGTTGTGATAAGGTCACGGCTTTGCCGAAAATAGTGAAGAGCTTTGGTAGGGCTTTGCCAATGAAGGTATAAGTTACCAATTTCGTAATATACTTGAGCTATACTAGATGGTTGGTGAAGGGTTTGGTAGGCTGCCTTGGCTTTAAGAAAAAAATTGAGAGAGGTGGCAAATTTTTTATGGTGATGACTTATTTTACCTAAAATGAACAAACTTTGTGCTTTGCCTTGTCTATGACTATTCGTTTGTGCCAAACGCAGTGCTTGTTGTGCCTGACGAAGCGCCAAATGCGTTTGTTGGTTTGTCAAAGACTCTAGAGCTTGTTGGTTGAGCTGGGCTATTTGAGTAGTATCATTTGGTACAGTGTGTGGTTGACTATGTACAGCAGTGTAGGTAGAGACACAAATCAGGCAACAAAAGAGTAATATGTAGATAGACCAACGATGCATAAAAATGGTAGTAAATAAAACCTGAAACTTGCCTGAACAATTTACCTTAACAACAAGATATGAATGGGTGAAAGTTGGATATACAAATCAACAATTCAGTGTTTCCTTAACACGTAAGGTTATTTCGGAAAATAATCAATAGCCTGATTCATTCAACATGAATATAAGAGCTTGTTTAAATTTTCGATTATAGGAGGTTTTATGATGAGTTTTTGGATTAGATGCGTCAGATTTTGAAGGAATAGCCTAGCTATTGCTGAAACATCTGACAAAATATAATCAGAAAAATCGCGTAAAAAGCCTAATCATTGAATTTTAAACAAGCTCTAAACAATAATACTTATTTTTTGAACCTTTTACAAATGCTGTATAAGCTTATATTAAATTGCACGTTGTTTTTTTAAGTTAAATGCAATACATTTGCAATAGTTGATAATGCAACTAAATATTATGTCGGATAAATCTTATAATTTAGACGACTCATTAGGGTACTTGGTTAATCATACTGCCCGTGCAATGAGTCATCAACTCAATCAAAATTTTTTGCAGGCAGGGTTCAATGTTACAGGCGAGCAATGGATTGTATTGTTACAAATTTTGAATGATGACGGGCTCAATCAGCAAGAGATTGCCTGTAAAGTTGGCAAAGATAAAGCAAGCATTACCCGTTTGGTAGACGGTTTGGAAAAAAGAAACCTTGTGGTGAGAATTTCTGATAAGAACGATCGACGTAACAAGCTGATTTACTTAACAAACGAAGGGAAACAGGTAAAAGCAGAGTTGAGTAAAATAGCAGAAAAAACGCTGACTGATTTACAACAAAACATAGATCATGCAGACCTTGAAAACTGTAAAAATGTGTTACGTCAAGTCTTTAAAAATTGCCTTGAAGCATGCAGAAGAGGGTTTGATCCCAAACCATAAACTCAAGGCAAATAAATTGAAAATATAACCAAAGCCTACAATGAATTGGTAGAGCATTGTAAATGATAAGCCATTTTTGGCTAAATATTTAGGCTGATTTTTTGCAAAACGCTGTGTAAAACCTTAGATTACGTGATGTTTTGCAGAAATATTCGAGGTATATAGGGAGAACTAATAAGTTTGACAAATAAAATTTTTTAAATATAGATACCAGCCAATTTTTCTGTATCCTGAATATCAGCGTTATTAAACTACAAATTGTTTATAAACTTTCATAATTATTACTCTATGGAACAGTTGACAGAAGATTTAAAAGTAAAATTAAGTGGTGAGATTGAAGAACTGAAATCCCAACTTACTGGGAAACTTTTTGAAGATATGGAGATTAGAGATCAAATCCATAATCTTGAAATGAAACTGAATGGAGTAAAGCCCGCAAATAGTGAAATTGATTGTATAGGGTGCTCTAGCTAGTATTTAAAACATTGCCCGACGGTTTGTCGGGTTTTTATTAGATTATACTGTTGATATATCAACTATTGTTAGAGTTTTAAATATATGTTACTGAAAAATAAAAATATAGTCAAGCTGGTTTTATTACTGGCGAGTAGCTTAACGGTAATGTCAGGAGCCACTATTGCTCCTTCTTTGCCCAAAATGAGCGAAGTGTTTGCCAATACGCCCCATGCAGACTTTTTGTCTAAGTTGGTACTCACTTTGCCTGCCTTAATGATTGCTTTGGTATCGCCGCTGGTAGGAATTATAATTGATAAGTTTGGGCGCCTTCAGTTGTTGTTCATAAGTTTGATAATTTATGCCTTAGGTGGTACTACTGGGTTGTACTTCAGCGATTTATATAGTATACTGGCAGGCAGGGCTTTGTTAGGTGTAGCAGTAGCAGGCGTCATGACTTCAGCAACTACGCTTATTGCCGACTATCTGGAAGGAGAGGAGCGGGATCGGTTTATGGGCATGCAAGGAGCATTTATGGCTTTTGGTGGAATGGTGTTTGTCGGAAGTGGCGGCGCCTTGGCAGATCTCAACTGGCGTTTTCCTTTTGCCTTGTATTTCTTTTCATTGGTAGTATTGCCGCTTGCTTATACCTACCTGATTGAACCGGTTAAAACTGTTGATAAAAAAATAGGACAAATAAATAGCGACCAAACTGTTTATCCTAAGTTTTTGATAGGCTTTATTTACATCATTACCTTCTTAAGCATGTTGTTGTTTTATATGATACCTGTGCAGCTTCCGTTTTTGCTCAAAAGCTTACATATAGAAAAAAGCTCCTTGGCTGGGCTTGCTATAGTGGTAAGTACAATGATGGGAGCCGTTACCTCGGCTAGTTATCAACAACTGAAAAAAAGGTTAAGTTATATGCAAATCTATGCGATTGCTTTTGGCTTGTTAGGCATTGGTTTTAGCCTAGTGAGCCTGGCGCAAGGGTATGTTGTTATATTGGCAGGAATGGTATTTAGTGGTTTGGGTATGGGACTCTTGATGCCTAATCCTAGTTTGTGGCTAATGTCACTGGCTCCAGCAAAAATCAGAGGGCGTTTGATTGGTGGGCTTACAATGGCAGTATTCATAGGACAGTTCTTTTCTCCTATCATCAGCGAACCAATTGCTTTGAGGTGGTCACTGTCTACAGCTTTTGGAGTTGGTGGATTATTCATGTTGATATTGGCTCTGGGCTTTATTTTGAGTAACCGAAACCTCATGAGTCGTGACAAAAAATGGAAGCAACGGCTGAAAAAAGACAGGGTGATGTCTTGAAGAGGTTTTTAGAGGAGACGAAGCTAAGTGATGGAATATGAATAGTAATACATTGATAAACAGTTTTTTATGATTTTATAGCTTGAGAACCTCCTTTGTTTAATACTGATTACTTATGCTTGGTAATTCAGTTGAAGCTAATCAATATTTTGGCAGTGAGAATCTTGGTTATCTGACAAATCATTTGAATATTGGCATAACTTTCTGTTTCAGAATTAAGTTAAAGTAATAAGAGTATGATAATTAAAAACACTCCAGCCAAGATTTTTTAGAATAGAAAAACTGAATAATAATTGAGAAATCTATAATACCATCTGCTTACAAGTATAATGACAATATTCAACAATAAAATACCAACACTATGAATCAATACATGATAGATATCGACCTGCCAGAAGAATTGGATGAAGACTTTATGGCTTTGGTTCCAGCACAGCGCCTCAAGATTAATAAACTGATGGGCAACCGTACCATTAGCAGCTATTCGTTGGCACTAGACCGTTCTAAACTTTGGGTAACCATTAATGCCAAGTCGGGCACTGAAGTAATGGATGTTTTATCCACTTTCCCACTTATCAAATATATGAAATTTCATATTCACGAATTGATGTTCCACCATGAAGCTTCTATGTTGGTGATCCCTCCATTTTCGCTGAATTAGAGACATATCAACGATCAATAAAGCAGCACAAAAGTGCTTACCATTCAAAAATGACTTGTAAGCACTCTTTTTATAGTAGTTTTTGTTGCTAAAGAAGTTGTTTGGTCTGAATTCACTATTGAATCAGTCCTTGTTGTTTTTTGCGTACCAAGTCAAGAATAACATTTGCAGTAATTTCAATATTGAGTTGCCTGTTAGGTGTAAGCATAAGTTTTTTGCTATAAGTACCATTTTCATCTGCGTAGGCAATCCAAACAGTGCCTACTGGCTTTTCCTCCGAACCTCCACCTGGTCCAGCCACCCCACTGCTTGCCACCCCTATATCAGTCCCAAACTTTTCGCGTACATTTTCTGCCATTTCACGAATAGTTTGTTCGCTTACCGCACCGTGTGCCTTTAGTGTTGCTTCTTTCACCCCTAACCGACTCATTTTTATTTCGTTACTGTATGCTACAATGCCCCCTAACAAATAGCGCGAACTACCAGGTATTTTGGTAAACAAATGGGCAAGAAAACCCCCTGTACAGCTTTCGGCAGTAGCAATGGTCTTGCCCTTTTCTACCAATAGCTTGCCTAAGTTTTCTTCCAGTGTATCGTTGTCATAACCATAAATGTACTTGTGAATCAAAGGTGTTACTTTAGCTTCTTCATCTGCTATTTGCTGCTTTATTGTAGCCTCATCTTGCCCTACTCCAGTCAAGCGCAGGCGTACATGCCCATAATGAGGCAAATAAGCCAGTTTAATGTTTTCGGGTAGGTTATCTTCCCAGTCCTTGATAATGTCGGCAAGCAACGACTCACCCTTGCCAAAAGTTTTAATCATGCGGTGATGGATAATAGGAGTATTAAAAAAACTATGAATCCTTGGAATGACTTCTTCTGTCATCAATACCTTCATCTCATGTGGAACCCCTGGCATTGATACAAACACGCTACCTTCGTGTTCGAACCACATACCAGGCGCGGTGCCCGAACGATTGGTAATATAAGTAGCATTGTCTGGAATGGCTGCCTGCTGGCGGTTACTTTCTAATATAGGGATGTTTCGTTCCTTGAAAAGCTCTTCAATTTTTTGAAGTGCAGGTTCGTGAATGACCAGGCTTGATCCAAAGTATTTAGCCAGTGTTTTTTTGGTAATATCGTCTTTGGTAGGTCCCAAACCTCCTGTGATTAAAATTATACTGGCTCGTTGACTGGCTTCTTTCAAAATGTCTAAAATATGAGCTTCATCATCGCCCACTGATGATTTTCTGATAGTTTTTACTCCTATTTTGTCCAATTCAGCACTTATCCACTGGGAGTTAGTGTCAGTAATTTGACCATATAAAATCTCATCACCAATGGTAATGATTTCAGCAAAAGTTGTATTCATAAGTTGTTGTTTTCTAAGGGAAATACAAGTGTGTAAATATTTTGGAAAACCTGTTAATAACAAGGCTTGTAGTAATTGAAGGCAATAAATGTAAGTGTTTCTAAATAAAACTTGTGTAATATTTTTAATAAAAATACAGTATATTTTACAGTTTTACTTGTTATTTTTATGGATATAAATAAAACAATACCAGTTTTCCTTCCTTTAGCTCATCCTCTTCCATTAGTGTCTTTACTTTTTCAATAGTAGGCAAACAACCTTACAAATCATCCTTTTCTATTTTCATTCATTTGCCATTGGTGTATCAACAGGTGTTGAACACGTAATGACCAATCTAGCTTAACCGACGGGTGAAGTTATCAGGCTTTGCAATAATTACGAGCTTAATTTAAAACTATATACACAATGAATTACGAAAGAACATATACTACCGATCACGGGCGTACTTATTTAAAAATTCGTTATAATGCCATTGATGATTATTTATTAGTTGATTGGATGGGTTATATAAACCCTCAGTTTGTAATGGAAGGCTCTGACGCTATTATTGAAGCGGCTGTAGCTTGTAATACTGCTAAATTTTTGTCTGATAAAACCTCGGTGCAAGGTACTTATAGAAAAACCAATGTTTGGTTGGAAGAAGACTGGTTTCCAAGAGCAATGGATGCAGGCTTGAAGTTTGGAGCTTCACTGTTGTCAGAAAACATATTTAGTCAGATGTCAAGCAAAGATTTAGAAGAAAGAGTGAAAGGGGGGAGGCTTACTTATAAAAACTTTAAAAGCATGAATGATGCAGTAAACTGGCTCAAAGAAAAAAAGAGTATATAAATACTTTAAATATCAGGAGAGTTTGAGGTGGGTGTCTTACACTACCTCATTCAAGCTCCTTCACCTTCAAAAATATCTTATATTTTTTTTATACAACCTTCAGCTAACACTTTTGCTAGTAGTAAGAGGAAGAGAGCTAAAGCGGAGACAATTTTTAAAGCATAAAAAAAGCCTACAAACACTGTTTGCAGGCAATATCAAATGCAACCCTGATAGGTATTACTCACCTTTAGGCTGATTTTTTTCGTAACGACGCATTACCGTCTCAGCTTTTTTGATTTGAGCTAAGTGATAGCTTTTTTTAGCTACTTCTTTACCACCTTTTTCTATGGTGATTTCACGGTCTTTATTCTTTAAGATTTTTTTAGCTATTCTCTTGTTCATGATGCTTTCAACACATTTAGGGGGATGTCCTCCAGAAAAAATTTTCAAAAAAAAGTATGCAAAAGTACAGAGTTTTACTGTAATGTCAAAGAATCGGGCAACTAACTTGTTTTTATATTACACGAAAAAATGAAAACTAGTTTTTTTTATCAAATTTACTAACTTTGTCAGGCTACTAAACCTGATATTTTTATTAAATTTAAACCCATGCAAAACCCTGAAATACAAGAATTTGGTATTATTCTCCTCTTTATCATAGGGGGTGTTGCATTTGTATCAGTTACTTTTTTGGTAAGTTATCTACTACGCCCCAGCCGCCCCAACCCTGAAAAACTCACGACCTACGAGTGTGGCGAAGATGCTGTAGGCAATGTATGGGGGCATTTCAATATTCGTTTTTATTTGGTGGCCTTATTGTTTGTCTTGTTCGAGGTCGAGATTTTATTCCTGTTTCCCTGGGCAACAGTATTTGGGCAAAAAGAACTTATTGAGGGTACTCAAGGTCAATGGGGGTGGTTTGCGCTGATCGAGGTTATAATCTTTGTAGGCATTTTAGTGCTAGGATTGGCGTATGCCTGGTCAAAAGGTTATCTTGATTGGGTACGTCCTGCACAAAAAAACTCGGATTATGTATCTAAGATTCCTGGCAGTGCTTATGACAGGGTAAATCGGCAAGTGTATAATAAAAGAGAAAGCGTACAGAAGTAATGAAATGTCAAATATAAAATTAGTACAATTTTATATCGTAAATTTTATCATAAAAACCTTGCCGTATACGTTATAAAAGTACCAATCTAAAACTATGGCCTTACCTGGTCAAATAATTAAAGGAACACTATATATATGTTATACCATGAATATATTATTCTAATGTATTCATCAATGCATAAGCATTACTGATCAACACTGTCATACTACCTACTATAACTTAAACTATTGATGGCAAACCCAAGGCAGGTATTATGAACCTAAATTATCTTAAAATAATTATTAAAAATAAAGTTGTTAAATTTATGCAATATTCTTTAAAAAAAGCAATTAAACAAGGTTGTTTAATAGTAGCACTGTGGGCAGGTGCGACAAATGTTTACAGCCAAACCGAAAGAACTTCGTTTGATGGTAGCATATTTTCTGATGGGCTGGAAAAAAAACTGTCGGCATATTTGGAAAAAAACAATGAAGCTACATCCGTAAAAAGTACTATTAAAAAGCCCAATAAAAACCTAGTGCCCCCCGTACTCGAAAATCAAGTAAAGGCACGTTTAGCAAAGGTAAAAAGTGCTATTGAACTCACTTACAACAAAGATGTGTTGGGCTGGGTACACTTGTACACTATTCGCAAACGTAAGTATACCGAAGAAATACTCCGTCGTACCAGTTTTTACTTTCCAGTGTTCGAACAAGCCCTCAAACGGTACGGTATTCCTGAAGAACTTAAGTATTTGCCCATTGTAGAATCGGCTTTGCGCCCCAATGCAAAATCTTTTGCCAATGCAGTTGGTTTGTGGCAATTTATTCCCAGCACAGGTAGTAGTTATGGTTTGCGTCAGGACTGGCTGATAGATGAGCGAATGGATATTTATAAATCTACTGATGCAGCTTGTCGTTATTTGCAGGGAATGAATAAGTATTTTAACGATTGGCAACTTACTCTGGCAGCTTATAACTGTGGTCCAGGCAGGGTGATTCAGGCAGTAAAAAAAGCCAAAAAAGAAGCAGCACTCAAAGGTAAACCATTTAAAAAAGACTTTTGGAATATTTATAAGTACTTGCCCAAAGAAACCAGAGGCTATGTACCCGCTTTTATAGCAGCGAGCTATACTTTGCATTATTACAAAAACCATAACCTTACCCTAAATAACCCTATACCTGCTATATCTTCTGATGTAGTAATAGTAAAGCAGTTTGTAGACCTTAAAAAGTTTGCCAAGGCGATTGAGGAGCCTTATGAAAAAATCCATTTGTTGAATACTCACTTAAAACGCCAAGTACTTACACCCCATTGGAAAGGTTATCCGATACGCATTCCTTCCAATAAAAAGGCATTTTATGAGAAAAATAAAACCAAAATATTAACGGCTGCCCGTCAGGTGAATAACCGAAACATGAATTACAGAGTGCGTAAGGTGAAGTATTTTCCAGATAGAAAGAAAATCAAACGTGACCGTCGTCTAAGGAGTTACCATGTGGTAAAAGCGGGTGATTCGCTGGAGCAAATAGCCAAGACGCATCAATTGGGTATTCCTGAAATACGTTTATGGAACTTAATGCCTTCAAACCAAGTGAGCGAAGGACAAGTATTGTTATTGCTCAAACCCAGAAAGAAGTAAAAAATACTTAGATTCTGAAGGTAATTGAAACACTGATTTTACTCGTTTGGCTTAGGCTGGATTTACGCTTATTTAATTTTTATTACAATGCTACTTTTGTTATCAAGAGTAGCATTTTTTTTGTTAATGTTGAATTTTATGTATAATATCTTGTATTGTAAAAATAGTATGCATTTTATTTTAGATAGAATTGATTGTATTTTTGCGAGAACAAGCGGGGTAATAAGGATTTATTGTGTCGTTATTTTAAAGGTATAAATTATTATTCTTCATATCAGATTAATCACTAAGGTTTTATTAAAGTCATCACATCATGGAAGTAATATTGAATGAATCTTATGGCAGTGTACGCCTGGATGCTCATAATAGGATTGTATATGTGTATTTCGTCGGGAGAATTTCCACTGATGAATATAAAAATATTTGGAATGCACTGTTGAGCATTGCTACAGAAAAAAATCTACGTAAGGCGTTTATAGACCAGAGTAAGATAGAAAAAGCTAGTATTGAGGCACGTGCTTGGGTAGTTGCAAAATGGTTTCCTAAAGCCAAGAAAAACTTACCTGCTGACAATATCAATATTGGGGTACTTTCTTCTACAAGTTTTTTTGCTAAAATAGGGGGAGAGTACATTGCTACTGCGGTAAAAAATATGAGTAAGTTCAATATTAAGTTTTTTCCTACCGAGGCCGAAGGCACTAAATGGCTAAATGGCTTGTAAAGCACCACCAGTATATTTTTATAATATTTTCAAGTCAGTTTTTGTAAACCTGAAATCGTTTACAAAAACTGGCTTTTTTTGTTAACATTTACTTTTTTAAGCATTCAATTTGCTGTTATTTTTGACGCAAATTGTATATTGTCTTATAGAAGCCATCTTAGCTTCATAGGCCTACCTAAAGCTAGTAATACTATGAGTAATATAACCGATATAGTAGAAGACATTGCCTGGCTATCTCAAATATGGAGTTATCGTTGGGATTTTTTTGAATGTGCAAAACACGAAAAGATAGATGATTTTTTTATCAGCCATCAGCACAAAAAACAGCAAGACTTTTTTTATCAACCAATATCTTTTTCTATCGCCCATACCGATACAGAAATTATCACAAAATCTAGTGAATACGCACCAGAAGTATTGGCTAAAGCCACTAAAGTATATGCTCAACCTGGTGACGATGCGTTTGAGCCTGTAGTATATGTCACTGACCAAAAACATCTTAGGCTAATAAGTACTCAAGGCGATTGGGTAGAGGTGCAAGGCAGTATACATGAAAAAGCTAGAGGATTTTCTAACATCTACCTTGAGCGTTCTTATCAATCGTTTTGGCTGCCCATTGATCATACCAATATTCCGAAAAACTATCATTTAGACTTTACTTGGCAGGAGTTTGAAACTGACAGCGATGCCTGGACTATTGAACAAATAGACCTGGTAAGGCAAAATTTAGAGCAAAAGGATACAGTGAAGTACTGGAGAGACTTTTATAAAGCAAGAAATATTCTTTTGGCAGAACCTCCTCAACATACACCTAATGGCTCGGCTTATGCCAAATTTATTGATGACTATCAACTATGCATCAAAGACAGGGCTTTGCTCATACTCTCGTTGGTAAACCAGATTCGCCCTGATTTTCTGCTAAACCTCATTGTAAGAGCTAAAAAATACCCTGATTTGGGTGGAGTGACTGGGCAAAACTTTAAAGGCTTTTTGCCTACTGGCGAAACATTTTTGTTTTTGATGGGGGGACGAGACGCACATCAGCGCCACGAAATGATGAATTTTTTGTTTACCAAAAGCATATTGATGCAAGAAGGTTGGGTAAATCTGCTGAGTGCGCTGCCTGGCGAACCTTTGATGAGTGGAGTGCTGGGTTTTCATCCTGAGCAAATCCCTGTATTGTTAGACCTACAAACCAATCCCGAATTAATTAACTCCTGAGAATTATCATGGCTGAACACGATCATAAGATTACTTCTGATGTATACCAACAAAAAGGGCAAAAGCAGCAACAGTCCAAAGTAGGCGATTTGTATGCTCCTGACCATTTGCCCAAGCTATCGCAAGATCAACCTTTGTTGAAGTTTAAACCCTTGGGGCAAATCAACGGCAAAGCGTCTAAAGAGCGGCAAACAAAGTTATTAATTGAAGAAGGGGAACAAAAAACTAGAGGGTGGCAACTCACCAAACCTGAATTTATTGACCGTATCAAACAAACGGTAGATGTAAAGGTGAATGATTTGCTAAAGCATGTGGGGTTTAGCACTAAAGATTGCCCTTGGTTAGAAGCCTTTTACGCAGATTTAGGGATGCATTCAGCTACTTCTATAGAAGCATTATTACGTCAATATTTGGGGCAAAATATAGAGTCTACCGACGATTTTCTGGCAAAACTCTCAGATAGAATAGAAAAGCCCGTAAAGCATTGGATAAGCACGCGTGAGATACAAGATGTGCCAGAGTTGCTAGAGCAGAAAATGCTTGAAAATGACCCTAGTAACACCAATGGGCACTTTAACCCCTTGGATAAAGCCAATAAAACGACTACTTCCTTGCCTCCTGAGCTAAAGGCACAATTGGAGGAGTTTTTAGGGGCAAGCTTGAGTTCTATTAGATTGCACACCGGCTCAGAAGCCAATAAAATATTACAAGACAAAGAAGCGCGCGCACTTACCCTGGGGCAAGACATTTACCTCAACATAGACAAGTACCCCTTAGACAAGCCCGAAGGGGTGGCAATACTTGCCCACGAGATTATGCATGCACGTCAGCAAATGGGTGCTAGTTCGTTAGATACTTCTGACAATTCTGAAGGACTAGAAGAAGATGCCGACCGTGGTTTGATGGCTTTGTTGCGTCATTGGATGCAATGGGGAAAGGGTTTTGCCAAAACTCCTGTAAACCTCTCATCTGGATTGAAGATCGCAAGGTGTAAAAAAAATGGTAAGCAAGAAAATGCCGATCCTTTGAATATCATGAAGGCGCAGCAAATTAGCCCCGAAGAAAAAGATTTGAGCAAATCTCAGGTGCAAAAAGGCTTAAAGAACGATGTACTGACTACCAAGGTGGTCAAAGATTTTGAGAAAAAGATAAAGGGTGCGACCAAAGACGAAGAAGTGGTAGAGGCAATTAAAAAATGTGGACAGCAGATTTGGACACAAACCAGGGCAAGGGTGGCAACCAAAAAAATCAAGTTTGAGGGGAATTTGTATTGGGCGCGTATTTGGATGCATACCATATTAAAAACCGACCTGGCTACCACCCTCAAGGGAAAGCTGCCCGAATATACTGATTTGCTCGAAAAACAAACTCGTAATATGGCGCCTGGGCAAATCAACTTCACGAAAGATAAGGCTACCAAAAAGATATTGATTTCTGGGTTTGATCCGTTTGGGAGAAGACGTATAACAGAAACCTCTCGAAATATTTCGGGTACAGTGGCGCTCTACTTTGATGGTAAAACTATAGGCAGTGGCAATAAAAAGGCAGAGTTGGCAGCCGTGATTTTTCCTGTAAACTATAAAAGCTTTAATGCGGGAATGATAGAGAAATTTTATGCCCCTTACCTCGATCAAGTAGATGCCATCATTACTTTTAGCCAAGGGGGTGAAAAAGAAATAGAGATTGAACGTTTTTATGGTAACTACAGGTTTGGCAGTGAAGGCAATAACCACCAAACCGAAAAAGGCAAGCCTATCATGAGTGGGCAACCCCAGTTTTATGAAACTAACTTGCCCGTAGACAAAATGATCCATAAGAATGAACTGGTGGGCAATAAAAAACAAAAGGTGTTTTTTGATCAATCATACAAAACAGATAAACAAACGCTAGATTCACCTTATAAAAATGTAAATGTAAAGAATACCAATGTGCCCGATTTTGACATAAAAAGTATAAAAGGGAAGGCTAAGGAGGGGTCTGGTTCGGACTTTTTTTCAAATGAATTACCCTATAGGGTAGCGCATTTGATTAAAACCAAACAAAAAGACAAAGACATTAAATTTGGGCATGTGCATTTGCCTCATAAAACTAACTTGGTAGACCAAACCATCAAAGAAGTACAAAAATTATTAGAACGACTTAAAGATGCATTATAAATTATGAAAAAATATTATTTAATCTTGTGTATATGTTGTTTGAGTGGTTGGCTGAAGGCACAGCCTGGATCTTATACTCATTGTAACTTATCATTTACTTACCAATACCAAGGCAAAAGCCAAGAAATTCTGTTTCCAGAGTTTAGCAAGGTACAACAAAGCGATGGCATAGTGGTGATAGCAGGGAAAGACAAACGGGGCAGGTTTGGGTTGGTGATGCAATTTCCTGATACGAACCATACATATGATGTAGACGGTTACAGGGCTTATTCTTATACAGAAACCAATAGTTCTTTACAAGTAGATTGGTCAGGGAGAGATAGGAAGGTAACCGCTGACCTGTTTTTATTCCCTATCCCGTCGGCTCATCGCAAAAAAAAGGTGGTCAAAGTACCTTCACATTATGTGATGCATTTGCAAATGAAAATGCAAGAAGTAAATAAAGAAGGGTTTGCGCATTTAGACTATAGCTTTCTGATTCCTTACCAAGCAGGGACCTATAATATCAACCTCTTTGATATTGAGAGTGACCCTGATGAGGGTAAAAATAGTATCACTAAATTTTGGAAAGCTGGCGCACACCCTACCAAAATATATACTTTTAAGTTGCCATCAAATCAATAGCCAATGAATTTAGTCTTCTAATACGCTATGAAAAAGTATTATTTAACCTTGTGTATATGTTGTTTGAGTGGCTTGGTAAGTGCTCAACCTGATCCTTACACCCATTGTAACCTATCTTTTACCTACCAATACCAAGGCAAAAACAAAGAAATTCTGTTTCCAGAGTTTAGCAAGGTACAACAAAGTGACGGGGTGGTGGTGATGGCGAGTAAAGACAAAAGGGGCAGGTTTGGGCTGGTGGTGCAACTGCCTGATACAAACCATACCTATAGTGTAGAGGGTTACAAAGATCATTTTTATACAGATACTCAGGCTTCGTTGAAGGTAGAATGGGGAGATGAAAAATCAGTAACAGCTGACCTGTTTTTATTTCCTATCCCGTCGGCTCATCGCAAAAAAAAGGTGGTCAAAGTGTCTTCCCATTATGTAATGCATTTGCAGATGAAAATGCAAGAAGTGAATACACAAGGGTTCGCGCATTTATACTATAAACTTCTGGTTCCTTACCAAGCAGGGGCTTACAGTATAAATATCTTTGATCTTGAATGTAACCTTGATGGGGATAGAAAGAGTATGACCAAATTTTGGAAAGTTGGCACACACCCTACCAAAATATATACTTTTAAGCTGCGCTGAAATCAATAGCAAATGAATTTAGTCTTCTAATACGCTATGAAAAAGTATTATTTAATCTTGTGTATATGTTGTTTGAGTGGCTTGGTAAGCGCTCAACCTGACCCTTATACCCATTGTGACCTATCTTTTACCTACCAATACCAAGGCAAAAGCAAAGAAATTCTATTTCCAGAGTTTAGCAAAGTACAACAAGGCGACGGAGTGGTGGTGATGGCGAGTAAAGACAAAAGGGGTAGGTTTGGACTGGTGGTGCAACTGCCTGATAAGAACCATACCTATAGTGTAGAGGGTTACAAAGATCATTTTTATACAGATACTCAGGCTTCGTTGAAGGTAGAATGGGGAGATGAAAAATCAGTAACAGCTGACCTGTTTTTATTTCCTATCCCGTCGGCTCATCGCAAAAAAAAGGTAGTCAAAGTACCTTCGTATTATGTGATGCATTTGCAAATGAAAATGCAAGAAGTAAATAAACAAAGGTTTGCACATTTAGACTATCATTTTCTGATTCCTTACCAAGCAGGGGCTTATACTATCAATCTCTTTGATATTGAATGTGATCCTGATGCAGGTAAACAGCGCATCACCAAATTTTGGAAGTCTGGCGCACACCCTACTAAAATATATACTTTTAAGTTGCGCTAAAATCAATCGCTTGTTTTTTTACTTCTAATATGCTATGAAAAAATATTATTTAATCTTGTGCATCTGTTGTTTGAGTGGCTGGCTCAAGGCTCAGCCTGGATCTTATACTTATTGTGAGTTATATTTTACTTACCAATACCAAGGCAAAAGCAAAGAAATTCTGTTTCCAGAGTTTAGTAAAGTACAACAAAGTGACGGTATGTTGGTGATGGCAAGTAAAGACAAAAGGGGCAGGTTTGGGTTGGTGGTGCAATTTCCTGATAAGAGCCATACATATGATGTAGACGGTTACAGGGCTCATTCTTATACAGAAACCAAGGGTTCTTTACAGGTAGATTGGTCAGGGAGAGATAGGAAGGTAACAGCTGAATTATTTTTATTTCTTATTCCGTCGGCTCATCGTAAAAAAAAGGTAGTCAAAGTACCTGCACATTATGTGATGCATTTGCAAATGAAAATGCAAGAAGTAAATAAAGAAGGGTTTGCACATTTAGACTATAATTTTCTGATTCCTTACCAAGCAGGGGCTTATAGTATCAATCTCTTTGATATTGAAAGTGACCCTGATGAGGGTAAAAAGAGTATCACCAAATTTTGGAAATCTGGCGCACAGCCTACCAAAATATATACTTTTAAGTTGCGCTGAAACCAATAGCAAATGAACCTAGCCAGAGTTTTTCGTTTGCCCGAACAAGTGCCCTTGTTTGGTCGCACCTTTTCTATTTATTTTATTTTGGGGCACGCAAACTTAGTGTTGTCACTCATTATCAACCTAGGTTTGTGTGCGCACATAGGGTTGTCTTATGTTGTATGTGTGAGCTTATATATCGTGGCATTGCTTGCTTTTTACGGGTTGGCTTTCATTTCTAAAGCTTTGTTGGGGTATGAGCATTATGTGCTGTTAAGGTACAGTTTAGCTGTCAATATCGTGTTGGCAATTATGTTGTGGTATGTTACCATATCGGCAAACGAATATTGGCATTACCTCGACTTGTTTGCCATCGCTTTGGCATTAATGATTGCCATAGGTAGGATAGGGTGCCAAACTGTAGGTTGTTGTCATGGCAAACCCTGTAACTGGAGGTTTTACACCGCCTATAGTTTCAAAAATGTGAGTCACAAACCAGTGGTAAGGTTTGTACCTATTCAGTTGATTGAGTCCTGTTTTGCTTTTTTTCTGGCTGCTTTAGGAATTTTCTATAAGTTGACAAATGCGGATGCAGGTGTATTTTTTATAGTTTTTTGGGTGCTTTACGCGATTGGCAGGTATATATTTGAGTTTTACAGGGGCGACCCCGACCGACCGTACTGGAAAGGCTTTTCAGAAGCCCAATGGTTATGTACTGGTATATTGGGTGGCATATTTCTTTTGCAATACTGGCATACATTGTCTCTAGTATGGTGGGGCATAAGTGTTGTGGTGGTTTGTATACACTGTTTAGTGTTGTTTTATAGAATTATCTATCAAACAGCCTTTTATCGTTTGCTAGAACCCATACATCTGATGGAGTTTAGTCAAAAAGCGCTTCAAAGCAAACAAGGAAAAGAAGTAGAAACCACCAGCCAAAAAATCAAAGTTTCTTGTACTGCGCTAGGCGCTGACCAATGCTTGTATACTTTGTCGCACGTAGATAGAGTATTACCAAGAAGGTGGGCAAAACGCCTTTTCAAGCATTTACAATACACTGCACATCCTGCGCGACCAACCAAAATAGAGTATTATAACCAAGGAGTATATCATTTGATTGTTTTGCCACAAAAAACAGAAGCATCACAAGCGCAAACAACATAGTGCATTGGGGATTAAATAAATATAATATGATAGGAATTTAGTTTCCAATGCACTAGTATTGCCTACGCTTGTGGTGGTATTTATACACTTACTACTCCTTCAAATACTGCTTCAGCAGGGCCTATCAAGTAGATATTGTTAAATTCTTGCGGAGACTTTTGGGTAAACGAAATCTGTAAATCGCCTCCCAAAGTTTTTATATTGATAGGGCTAACCATTTGCCGTAAGCTACTGGTAAGTGCCGCCGCTGTTACTCCAGTACCACAAGAGTATGTTTCGTCTTCTACTCCACGCTCGTAAGTTCTCACAAAAATATGTTGCTCGCCTATCCTTTCTACAAAGTTTACATTGGTGCCTACTTCCTTAAAACGTTCATTGTAACGAATAGACTTACCTTCTGCAAACACATCAAACTGCTCTAGGTTCTCTACAAACTGCACATAATGAGGCGACCCCGTATCTAAAAAATAGTGGTCGTGGTTGTTTTCTACTGTCTGTACATCGCCCATTTTCAAATGTACCAACCCGTTTTCTACCTTGGCATCGTGTGGACCATCTACTGCTATGAAATGAGTTTCGTGCTCAAATATACCTAAAAACTGAGCAAACTTTACAGTACACCTACCTCCATTGCCACACATAGAGCCTTCTTTTCCGTTGGCATTGAAATATACCATTCTAAAGTCGTAGCCTTCGGCATTGCGCAATAGAATCAACCCATCTGCACCTATGCCAAACCGTCGGTCGCAAAGGCGAGCAATTAATTCATAATTGTCAATAGGAAACTGGGCAGCTCGATCGTCAATCATGACAAAGTCATTGCCAGTACCCTGATATTTGTAGAATAATACATTCATAACTTACGTTTCGCCCAAATGGGAATCAGAAAATGAAACTTGTTCAAGTCCTAAATAGGCACTTGGGCTTATTTTTAA
>NZ_CANLRP010000008.1 GCF_947493425.1 uncultured Microscilla sp.
TTCTCCTAAGTGCATTGCTTTTTTGAAGGTAAAGATAAAAATTAAGAAGAATATTCCGAAGTAGTGCGTTTAACCTATCTATTTTTTGACTTTTACCATTCCTAACGGTAAAACCCACCCTTGGTTGCCTCCAATAAACTAAGCCCGCTAGTATTCTCTTACCTGTGCGGCGGCTTCCTCAGATATCACCGCTTTGGGTTTGGTGATGATGGGTATACAACTGGTAAAACGAATATTGTCCAAACCAAAGTCGTTGCCTCCTTTCAAAGTTGACAAATTTACAATACAAATATTGGCGGTCGTTTCATTGCCCGAAAACCAAGTCACTTCAAACTTTTTCCATTGATATTGCCAATCAGGTGCATTGATATTGGTACCCAATACCTGCCCATTGACACTAAAATGCAGGCGTGCCGGGCTACGTGCCACCAAAGTAGTAATCCAGGCAGAAAAGTTATAATAGGTTTTAGGGCGTATTTTTATCTGTTGGCACCACACCGATACATTGGGGCGTGGACTACCGTTTACAATCAAAAACTTATCTCTGACGCCTCTCCTGCTCCGTCCCTTAAAATGCCCATGGTATTTGGTAGGGTTGGTTCCTACCTGATAGGTTCCTTCAGGGTACAAATCGTTAGAAACACGATAGCCCGACTGAAAATAACGGTTGCCTTGCGAAAAGTTTCCATTAACCACCAAATTATTTGACTCTACCGAACCTTCGGGGCACTGGGCATAGGTAGTGGTAAACAGGGTGGTGCTAAATAATATAAAACTGAACCACTTTGATAGGCGAATCAATGGAAATACTGTATTCATAATAATGATTGTTTAGATAAAAGAGCGGGCTTATGCATATAAACGCCAGATAAAATGTGGAGTTACAGATAATAAAGCTTAATTTATACTGGTTGACATGGTAATATTTTGGTATTACCTTAGTACAATAGTCCATAGTATTTAGTCAATAGTCCATAGCTGATTCGAGTAAATGTTCACCTTATTAAATGCTGTAAACCAGTATTTTATATTAAGATTGCGTACTCACTTTATTTTTAAAAGTGTTTCGGTTTTATGCCTAAACACCCAATTATACTAAGATTAAAGTGATTACCTGCGGTGAGCTCGTCACAGCAAGCTGCCCCGATGAGTCGGGATTTATAAATAGACTCGGTTTTAGGATTTACAGGATTAGCTGAAGCAGAACTCAGCACAGCAAAGCTGTAGCTTCGGTTGATTAATGTTGGTATTCAAACAATTAGTCAAAATCCATCTTCAAAACCATTTTTGTTTAAGTATAAATAGTTTTTAAATTCATAAATAACTGATAACCGAGCCTCTGGCGAGTCCTTAGATACCGATGTATATCGGTGCTCAACAAAGTTAATCAGCAACCAACTTTGACTAAAATCACTACGGAGTATTGTTAGTACTTCACTATAAAAAAATCATATAATGCACATTAGGCTTTTATCTTTCGGGGTTGTCATTGCTTGGTTGGTTACGCTCACGCTGACGCCAGGAGTAGCTCAAAAAAAGAAACGCTCCAAAACAATTCAAAATAAGGGTTTTGTATTGGTGATTGATCCCGGACATGGGGGAAAAGATACCGGACGTTTACGCGGTTCAAAAAGTATGAAGCACGAAAAGAGTCTCAACCTTGCCATTGCGCTTAAGCTGGGGAAGTATGTAAAAAAATACCTGCCTCATATCAAAGTATACTATACCCGCACTACCGATCGCTACCTGTCGCTGGAAGATCGGGTAGATTTTGCCCACGACAAAGATGCCGATGCTTTTATAAGTCTACATTGTAACTCGGTAGAACATAAGCAAGTACACGGCACCGAGTTGCACATTCATAGTTTTGACTTACCCGCCAGCAAATACCTGGCAAAATTGATCAACAAACAGTTTAAACAACGAGCTGGGAGAAAAGTCAGGGGCATTTATGATGCAGACAAACGCCAAAAGAATTTTTATGTAGTGCAATATACCCGTATGCCTAGTGTGCTGGTAGAGTGTGGCTACATGACCAACACCCGCGAAGAAAAATACCTGAACTCTGACCAGGGACAAAGCATTATTGCTTCGGCTATTTTCAGGGCTTTTAGAGCTTACACCCAGTCTAAACGCCCCCGCGAGCGTCGCGAAATTGTATACCAGGTGCAATTGATGGCTACTCAAAAACCCATACCGCCAGACTCTGAGCATTTCAAAGATGTGCCAAAAAAAGTAAAACGAGTACCTAACAAACACTCAAAAAAATATAAATACCGCTATGTGACAGGCTGGGAATATACGCTTAAGGGGGCGCGTCGTTTACTCAACGAAATTCACGCTATAGGTTTCAAAGAAGCTTTTTTGGTAGCAAGCAAATCGGGACGATAAACCATCTTGCAATAGGCAGGTGTCCTTAACAACCAGTAGCGCCAAGTTTACCTCATATAATCTATGACAATGGCCTGATGTACTGCTTCATATTGTAGGTTCAACATGCTGGCATTGATATAGTGGGTGCCGTTAACTTCTACCCTGCCACGTGCTTCGTGAATGTGACCAAAAATATGGTATTTTGGACGTATATCCTGGATTACTTCGGTTAATTCTTCACAACCTACCTCCTCCCCTTTTGCCGTTTGATCTAACACTCCTTTGGGTGGTCCGTGGGTAACCAAAATATCAGTATTTTCAGGAATCAAATCCCAATGTTTACGAATGTCGACTCCTCTGGCACGATTAAACGCCCAATCGAAAAACCAAGGGGTAATGGGAGATCCCCATATATTGATGCCTTCTATAGTAACCCCGCTATCGTTGAGATAAATGGCATTGGTTAAAAGTGCTTCTGCCTGGTGGGGTTCATCTTCAAACAAAAAGTCGTGATTTCCGGCAATGACTACCTTATGACGGTGAGGCAACGTGGCCAACCAGTTGTTAAAACGACGTATTTCTTTGGGTCTGCCCCTGGAGCTTAAGTCTCCAGCGTGAATCAACAAATCACCTTCAGGCACCGCTATTTGGTTGTGTTTTCCGTGGGTGTCTGATATACAAACTATTTTCATGAGGGTTCATTTTAATATTTAGAGCCTCAAGCCCAACATTGTTACATCATCGCGGGCATCCTGGCTTCCCTGGTGTTTGGCTAGAGTAGCTTCAAAAGCCACTTGTTGTTCTTTCATAGACAAATGCGCATAATGACTAATCATTTTTTTGATGTTACGAGACCCAAATCGGCGACGTTCGGCATCGGGAGTATCGCCAAAACCATCGGTCATCATATACAAAGCGTCGCCTTTAGCCAATATGAGCTCTTGGTTGGTAAAAACCCTGGCACGTTCGTCTTCGTATACCTCACCACCAATAGAAAAACGGTCAGCCTTGAGCTGGTTAAACTCCCCTTCCTGTACATAATACAGGGGACGTTTGGCACCTGAAAAAGTCACCTTAAACTGTTGAGCAGTCAGCGGCTCAATCACACAGAGCGACATGTCCATTCCATCACTGTTGTTGGTTTCTGCCTGCCGCAAGTCACTGCGAATTTTTTGGTGCAAAAGGGTAATCACCTTTGCCGGATCAAAGATGTGCTTTTCGTTGATCGTTTCGTTGAGCAATGTATTGCCTATCATACTCATAAAAGCACCTGGTACCCCGTGTCCGGTACAGTCTATCACTGCTACTACGGTTTTGGTAAAGTTTTCACCTTTGATGGTGTTAAACCAGTAAAAATCGCCTGACACAATGTCTTTGGGTTGATAGATAATAAAGTACTCTTCAAAAATCTGCTTGATTTTGGGTTCAAAAGGTAAGATGGCATTTTGAATGGTTTGGGCGTAGCGTACACTATCTGTGATTTGATTGTAGGCAAACTGTAGCTCTTCGCCTCGTTCCTGCAACGAATCTCGTTGGGTCAGTATTTCTTCTTTCTGAAGCTGGAGTTCCTCGTTCTTTTCGGTAATCTCTTTGGTACGTTCTTTTACCTTGCGTTCCAAGGTTACATTTTGTTCTCTCAGTATTCGGGCGTTTTCTTCTTGCGCCAACCGCTTGTCTTGCTCGTTTTTTCGTTCACGGTATCCCAAACCTACCGAGAAAAGTACTAGCTCAAGAAATAAGCCTGCTTGAGAGAAGTAGTTTTTATTAAAGTCTACGTGTACTAAATCTGAGAAACTGATAGTACTTAATATCCAGCCCAACATTAAGAAAAATGAACCAGTAACAAAATAACGTGCAA
The DNA here is from genome assembly GCF_947493425.1 of uncultured Microscilla sp. Lineage (GTDB taxonomy): Bacteria > Bacteroidota > Bacteroidia > Cytophagales > Microscillaceae > Microscilla. The sequence continues at coordinate 4,232 of NZ_CANLRP010000008.1, forward strand.
GTATACTATTAGATATAAGTAAAACAACAATCGTTATCAAAAACAGTATAGCGTCAATATAAAAATTTGATACCATGTAAATCTCCAAGAAAGATGTATTAAAGGAGATGTTCAAATATACTACGGATATTAGTAAAACAGATGATTTTAACACAATCCAAGTATATATTACTTTATCCCATTTGCTAATAAGTTGTCTTGCTCCTACAAAAAGACGCATAAACTGGAAATAAAACAACATACTAACCTGACTACTAATCATGGATGTATAAATTTGTAATTTGGGCAACCCATTATACAAATCATTATACATGATGTAGTATAATGAATATGATAATGTATACATTACATAATATAAATAGGTTTTGTCTTTAACCAAGAGGAATAAAACGAAATTATACAATATAATAATCCACAACCCTCCTTGAAAAATACTCTGAATAACTTTCTGCAAAGCCTCTTGTGACAAAAATGCCTCTGGCTCTACCAATTTTACAGAATAAGAGGGTTTAAATAATGTCCCTTGTATTTTGATATAAAGTACTGTTTTTTGTTTAGAGTAAAGTTGTAAGTAAAACTTGTATTTAAACTCCACAATACTACTCTTGATCTCTCTTTGATTACCAGGGATAAGATTCCCACTTACTTTTTTTAAATACTTATTTTCATCATCAGGAGCATATAACTCTATATAAGATGCATTACCTACATATAAAACCCAATGATTACGATTAGACTGATTATCTAAGCTTAACTTTGCCCAATAGTTTCTATTTTTTTGAAAGCTCGTTTTTTTCTTTCTAAATGTAGGGTAAGGGATAAACTGAGATTGGTATTTTAAAGATTTGAGGTGTTTAAATGTTATGGTGTTTGTAGAGTCTTCTAAGATGAGTAAATGAGGGTTCAGGTCTGTTAATTTACTCAAATCATTTGTCACTTTTACAACTAATGAACTGGATGGATTTTGGGCAAAAGTCAATGAGTTTATACAAAAACATAAACTTGTTACCCAAAGACAAGAGTAAATAGTTAGATATTTTTTTTTATACTGATGAAATATTTGAATTAAATTAAACAAGGTCACTGCCACAATTTTATTAAAACTTCACTTTCGCATTTATGTATTAATGCCTTGATAAGCCTATACTAAAACATTGTTGCACAAATATTATTTCACTTTTAGGAGTATTTGCTATGTTTTATTATTGCAAAATGCGCTATATGCTTTACTTATACACTTTACAAGTAAACACAAATTTCATTATATCAGGAAAAAAAAATGCTACGACAATTAATAAAAAAAGTTTCACTACTTGTAATATTTTTCAAAAAAACCATTTTTTTATCTACTTGTTCCCCCTTTACTTTGCAGCCATAATACAACAAACAACTATTATTTAAAACAAAGGTTAAATTAAAAATTCGAAAAACATGGGAACAATTATTGGTGATTTAGACAGCCCCAACACATTTGGTAGCAAAGAAATAAAAACTGCTAAAAGTACTACCAAACCTTTCTTTGCCAAACAACTAGAAAAAAGAAAAGTGGTTAAAAGAAAATAATCACATTTACCCACCAGTGAATCAAACAAAAGGGACTAGCAATAGTCCCTTTTTTTATGTAGTTTGGTAAGCAATATACCAAAAAAATTTAGCTACTTATAACTTTATGGAAGTGTTAATTGTCACGTACAGTGACGACGACGAAGGTATCAACAATGTAACCGAGGCATTGCAAAGTAAAGGAGCCAATGTGTACAGGTTTAATACCAACTATTACCCCACCCAAATACAACTTGCCAGTCATTATATTAACAATACTGAACAGGTAAAAATCATCAGTGAAGATGTTGTGCATAATTTGGCAAAGTTTGATGCAGTATGGTATAGACGCATTCGTATTGGGCAAGAACTGCCCGAAGAAATGGCCGATGAGTATAAAATACCTGCCATAGAAGAATCAAAAACCACTTTTTGGGGCACGCTTGCCAGTTGGGGCATTGGCAAGTTTGTGTTAGACGCTGTAGCCGACATTAGACGTGCCGAAAATAAACAGTTGCAGCTTAAGGTAGCCAATCGCCTGGGTTTGCGTATTCCTGCCACCCTTATTACCAACTCGGCACAAGAGGTAAAAGCTTTTGCTCACAACTATTCGGCGGTGATCTCCAAGATGCAATACGCTTTTAGCATTTATGATGGTACTGAAGACGAGTACAAGGTATATAGCCACAAGTGGCAACCCGAAGAGTTGGAGGATATGACGGGGTTGGAGTTTTCGCCTATGATTTTTCAGGAGTATGTAGAAAAAGAGTGTGAGTTTAGGGTGGCCATTGTAGGAGAACAGATTTTTTGTGGTAAAATACCCTCTCAACAATCTACCGAAGGGCAAGCTGACTGGCGCAAAGATGGGAGCCTGATAGATGACATAGTACCTTATGACTTACCCGCCAGTATTCAGCTAAAGTTGCTCCATCTTATGGACTATTTTGGGCTCAATTATGGAGCAGTAGATTTAATTAAGACTCCAGAAGGTAAGTTTGTATTTTTAGAGGTTAACCCGGTGGGTGAATTTAGTTGGCTGGATCAGGCTTTTAATAACAAAATATCTGAAGCCATTGCCAATGTATTGCTCAACCGGGCTCGAAGACGAAACAGTCCACTCAACCTTTATTAAGTAAACATTTTCAAATCACTATCACTATATTTAGTAACTAATGGCATCTACAACTCCTCCTCCTACCGTTTTTAGCCAAGCCTGGTGGAATGAACTTTTAGAAGAGTCTAACTACCTGACAGAGGCTTGTTTGATCAAAAACAGTGTGCCTGCTCAGTTTTTTACTGAACAAGACATTCTAAATATTATCCAAGAAGTGCCAGATAAGCTTTCGTTTAGTGCTCCGGGGCTTAGGGTATATACAGATGGCAAGCAGGTGATTAAAGAGTTGAGCGAAATGTACCGTTCTCCTTTGCAACCCCATGAAGGTCTTCAGGAATTTACTCAACGTATATTTGGCCAGCAAAAATTTGGCATTATTCTCAATCGTGCTACCCAATACCACGATACGCTTGCCCGACGGCTTGCGCCGCTTTATCAGGGGATTGTAGAAGAGCTTGGAGTACCTTGGTTAGACCTCAATGCTACTATATTTGTGGGCAATTATGGGTATACTCCGTTTGGGGTGCACTACGACGGTGAAGCCAATAGTGTGATTCATTTTCATCAGGGGCCGGGTAAAAAACTAATGACGCTGTGGGATGAAGAGGTGTTTGTAGAGAAGACCGGGTCAAGGTTGCATTATTGCGAGCCAGAGAAAATATTGCCCTATGGTACTACCTGTCAAATAGAAGCCCACGATACGTTTTACTTGCCCGAAGGTCCTTTCCACATTGGCAACACTGAGGAGTTTTCAATGGCATTGACGGTGGTGATCAAGGGTATTTCGGTCAAAGACTGGCTCAGTAATGCTTTGGCTGAAATGAATACGGAGTCGTTTGACCCAGAGATTTTGGCAGGGTATGAGTCTGAGGTGAACGATATTTTAGCCAGTGGTTTGATTGGTACTGAGGTAAATGAACAAAAATTTGGTAGCTGGGTAAAGGCGGCTATGGAAGATTACCAGTGGTCGCTCAAAAGCAATTGTGGGTTTCGCCCTCCACGTTGGTCTGATCAAAAAACTTTTCCTGAATTAGCCAGGCAAAGTGTACAAATCATCACCCCTTTTTGTATATACCATCAACCGCTAAAAAATGACCAGGTAAGGCTCTATTATCGACGAAACAAAAGTAACTTTGCCCATGCTTCTCTGTTGCTGCCTTTGCTAGAGCGGTTGAACGCGGGCGAGGTAATAGAAATAGGGCAAATAATGGCTCAACATCCTGATTATCAAACATTTTTAATTGATTTTTTCACTTTGTTGTTAAATCACCAGGCTATAGAGCTAAAGCAAACCTGATTGCCTTGTATATTACTATTACCCAACTTTATAGGCAATCAACTTTAGCCACAAAACAATGCCTTTGATGAAAGAAAAAACAAAAGGAATAGCCTGGGTAATGTAAGATGTAGCCTTTATCAACATACCCTATTGAAGCCTTTCAAATCCTTCTTTTTTTTCGTAATTTAGAAGCTGCCTTAAAGTTAAGATTTCAACATGAGTGCCCTTGGGGGCTTAACTCATTGACTATAAAAAGACTCGCTGCATGTATTTAATTTTTGATACGGAAACTACCGGGCTTCCAAAAGATTTTAATGCGCCACACACCGATGTGGACAACTGGCCAAGGTTGGTACAAATTGCCTGGCAGCTGCACGATTACAACGGTAAGCTTGTCAGTGCCGAAAATATGATTGTAAAGCCCGAAGGTTTTACGATTCCTTTCAACGCTGAAAAGGTGCACGGTATTTCTACCGAAATTGCCATGGAAGAAGGTTTACCGCTAAACGAAGTGCTCGAAAAGTTTGCGGTTGACATTGCCCGTTCCGAACTCATCATTGGTCATAACATTGGCTTTGATGTAAACATCATGGGGGCCGAGTATGTGCGGGCTGCCGTAGATAGCAAGCTTCACGATGTGCCTACTTATGACACTAAAAGCGAAGAAACCGCTGAGTATGTAGGCATTCAGGGCGGACGAGGTGGTAAGTTTAAATGGCCTACCCTTACCGAGCTTCACACCAAGCTTTTTAATGAAAGCTTTGACGACGCTCACGATGCAGCCTATGATGTGTCGGCAACTGCCCGTTGTTATTTCGGCTTGATCTCAATAGGTATTGCGCCACCTCTGGGCGACCTGGAAGCAGATGCCGTGGTGTATGAGCCTCCTGTGCTGGATGCTGCCAACTTTGAGAAGCGTAAAAAGAAAAAAGGGATTAAAATCCCGGAAGTATTTAAGGGAAAAGTAGACAAATTTATCCCTTTCTCTCACCTACATGTACATTCTCAGTTTTCTATCTTACAAAGTACAGCAAGTGTAGGCGGTTTGATCAAATTTGCTAAAGAAAACGGAATGCCTGCCATTGCTTTTACTGACCATGGCAACATGCACGCAGCTTTTAAGGCGGTAGGCGAAGGTGCCAAAAATGATGTAAAGGTAATTATTGGGTGTGAGTTTTATGTAGCACAAGAGCGTACTAAGACTAAATTTACTAAGAGCGACCGCGACCGAAGGTTTAACCAAGTATTGCTTGCCAAAGACCAGGAGGCTTACCACCGCCTCGCCAAACTGAGCTCTTTAGGCTATATAGAGGGTTATTATGCTGGTTTTCCACGGATTGGCAAAGACCTGATAGAAGAATATCACGAGGGCTTGATTGCCTTGACGGGTAACTTACAAGGCGAGATTCCTGATTTGATACTGAACCAAGGCGAGCATGAAGCAGAAGAGGCCTTTAAATGGTGGCATAACTTGTTTGGCGATGATTTTTATGTGGAAATTATGCGCCACGGACAAGAAGAGGAAGAACGGGTAAATGAGGTATTGCTTAAATTTGCGGCAAAATATGGGGTAAAGCCCATTGCCACCAACAATGTATATTATATTGGTGATGAAGATGCCGATGCGCACGACTCGTTGCTTTGTGTAAAGGGAGCTGACAAGAAAAGTACGCCCAAAATGTTTACGCCTGATATAAAGCGGCGTAACCTGCGTTATGGAATGCCCAACGAGGAATATTACATGAAAACGCAGGAAGAAATGAACGAACTTTTTTCTGACATTCCTATTGCTCTGGAAACCACTCAGGAAATTGTAGATAAATGCTCGCCTATCAAACTCAAGCGAGACATACTAATGCCTGTATATGAAATGCCGTCTGAGTTTGCCACTCAGGATGATTACTTGCGTCACTTGACCTACGAAGGGGCCGCCAAACGGTACGGAGAAATTACAGAAGAAATAAGAGAGCGCCTTGACCATGAACTCAATATCATCAAATCGATGGGTTTTCCGGGGTACTTTCTCATTGTGCAAGACTTTATCAATGCTGCACGTGACATGGGTGTGTTTGTAGGCCCTGGACGGGGTTCGGCGGCAGGTTCGGCGGTCGCGTTTTGTATTGGTATTACCAATATTGACCCTATCAAGTATAACCTGCTTTTTGAGCGTTTCCTCAACCCGGAAAGGGTAAGTATGCCTGATGTGGACATTGACTTTGACGACGAAGGGCGACAAGATGCCATTAATTATGTAATTGATAAATATGGTAAAAATCAGGTAGCCCAAATCATTACCTATGGTACGATGGCGGCTAAAATGGCCATTAAGGATGTAGCACGAGTACTGGAGCTACCCATTCCTGACTCAAACAAACTTGCCAAATATGTACCCGACAAACCGGGAACAAAGCTCAAAGATGCTTTTGCTGAAGTACAAGAACTAAAGGATGTACTGGCAAGACCCGAAGGCGACTTGGAAAACCAGGTGTTGCGTCAAGCCAAAATTTTGGAAGGTTCGGTCAGAGGTACGGGTATTCACGCCGCGGGGGTAATTATTGCTCCCGATGATTTGCTCAAATATATTCCAGTATGTACCTCTAAGGATGCCGACTTGCTGGTAACTCAGTTTGACGGTAAGGTGATTGAAGATGCCGGAATGCTGAAGATGGACTTTTTGGGGCTTAAAACCCTGACCGTGATCAAGGATGCCTTGCGGATGATCAAGAAAAACTATGACATTGACATAGACATGGACAAGATTCCACTGGATGATCAGGCAACCCTTGAACTTTACCAAAATGGCGAAACCGTGGGAACATTCCAGTTTGAGTCGGAAGGAATGCGGATGTACCTCAAGCAGCTTAAACCTACCAACATTGAAGACCTCATTGCAATGAACGCCCTTTATCGCCCTGGTCCATTGCAGTTTATCCCCAACTTTATCAACCGTAAGCACGGAACCGAAGAAGTTGAATACCCCCACGATTTGCTGGAGCCTATCCTTAACAATACTTATGGGATTATGGTATACCAAGAGCAAATTATGCAAACTGCCCAGATTTTGGGAGGCTATAGCCTGGGGGGTGCCGATTTGCTACGCCGGGCAATGGGTAAGAAGAAACTTGAGGAAATGGACCGCCAAGAGGTCATTTTCATGAAGGGTGCCAAAGAAATTCATGGAATTCCTGAAGAAAAGTCGAAGAAGGTTTTTGAGGTAATGAAAGAGTTTGCCAAGTATGGGTTTAACCGTTCGCACTCAGCAGCTTATTCGGTGGTGGCTTACCAAACCGCTTACCTCAAAGCTAATTATCCTTCTGAATATATGGCATCGGTGCTTACGCACAATATGAATAACATCGATAAAGTGACTTTCTTTATCGAAGAAACCAAAAACATGGGGCTGCAGATTTTGGGGCCTGATGTAAACGAAAGTGAACAGAGCTTTACGGTAAACCCATTGGGACAAATTCGTTTTGGTTTGGGGGCGGTAAAAGGCACGGGTGATGCTGCCGTAGAGAATATCATAGAAGAACGTAAAAAGAATGGTGCTTTTAAAGATATGTTTGATTTTGCCCGCCGGGTAAACCTGCGAACGGTTAACAAAAAATCTTTTGAATGCTTTGCCCAAGCAGGTGCATTCGACAATTTGGGTAAACTACACCGCGCACAGTTTTTTGCCGCTATGCCCAATGATACGGCCACTTTTCTCGAACGCATCATCAAGTTTGGCAATGCTTATCAAAAAGAGATAGAAAACGCCAAAACCTCTTTGTTTGGGGCAAGCGGGGCGGTTACTATAGCCCAGCCCAAGGTGCCTTATACTGAGCCCTGGAGCCAATTGGAAAAACTGAACCGTGAAAAAGAAGTGGTAGGTTTTTATATGTCGGGGCACCCCCTAGACCGATACCGTGCCGGAATGAAAAAGTTTGGTGCAGTAGCTCTTGATAAAATAGAATCTTTGCAGCACCAGGAGGTAACTGTGGCCTGTATTGTGACCAAAAAAGAGCTGAGACAAACCAAAAATGGCAAACCTTTTACCTCTTTTAGTATCGAAGACTACAGCACATCAATGGATTTGGCTTTGTTTGGCGAAAGCCACGAAACCTTAAGCGACCTGATTGAGGTGAATCAACTGATATTACTCACGGGTAAAGTACAAAAGCGGTATGGGTCAGAAGATCGTTTTGAGCTGCGTACCTCACAGATAAAACCCCTCGAAGAGATGCAAGAGAAGATGTGTCGGGGGTTGGTCATTCAGGTAGACATTGCCAAGCTAAACGATGAGCTCATGGAAAAAATGGAAAAAGTAGCCCAGGAAAATGCGGGCGAACACGAGCTTAAGATTTGGGTATATGACTTGCAAGAACAACCTACCATGATGGTAGAGCTCAACTCACAGAAATACAAGGTACAGGCAGATGAACGATTGCAACAAAAATTTGAATCGCTGGAGTTGGCTTGTAAAATGGTGTATTAATATAGTTTCACAAGCTATTTATAATATACAATACTTCGCAGTGATTTTAGTCAAAGTTGTTTGCTGGTGATCAGTTATTGATGAATTTAAAAACTATTTATACTTAAACAAAAATGGTTTTGAAGATGGATTTTGACTAATTGTTTGAATACCAACATTAATCAACCGAAGCTACAGCTTGCTGTGCTGAGCTCTGCTTCAGCTAATCCTGTAAATCCTAAAACCGAGTCTATTTATAAATCCCGACTCATCGGGGCAGCTTGCTGTGACGAGCTCACCGCAGGTAATCACTTTAATCTTAGTATAATTGGATGTTTAGGCATAAAACCGAAACGCTTTTAAAAATAAAGTGAGTACGCAATCTTAATATAAAATACTGGTTTACAGCATTTAACAAGATGAACATTTATTCGAATCAGCTATGGACTATCGACTAAATACTATGGACTATTGAATATATGCAAAAACAAATTTATGCTGCTTACGACGACGAAGGTTTGTTTGTGTACCAGGCCTTTAAACCTAAAGTAGTGGCCACTGCTGCGGCTAAAGGCACTTTTGGGACTGGTTTTAATACCAATCGACTTACTTGGATCAAACCTTCGTTTGCGTGGGTATTGCAGCGCACCAAGTATGCAACCAAACATCGGATGAACTCGATAGCTCGTATCAAGTTATCGCACGAGGGTTGGTTGCACCTATTACAGCAAGCCGTGCCTACTCAATACGATGCCCAACGCTACACCAATGAAGAAGACTGGCAACAGGCACTAGACAAGGCTGTGGTAATTCATCAATGGGACCCAGAGCGTGATTTGCTGGGCAAAAAACTGGACAGGGCGGCTATTCAAGTGGGCGTCCGGAGCGAAGAGTTATCGTTGCGCTATGTGAACGAATGGATTTTGGATATAGAAGATGTCACAGAGCTGGCACATACCATTGGAAGTTTGCAAAAACAACGCAACCCTCGATTGCCTGAAACTCCCAAAGAACGACTTTACCCGGTATCAGAAGAAATGGCACTTGCCTTGGGGTGTTTTTGATTAAAAAGCCCCTGCCCTACTTCTTTTTGTTTATAGAGATGTCTTGGTAATAAATGTTGATTTATTTCACTGACCTTTCGCAGGTCAAAAACTTGTTTAATAAAATACCAGTCAGCAAACAAGCTAATAAAATACAATGATTCGGGTATCTATCAGCCGTTACTTCCCCGAATCAAGTTCGGGATCATGGATTTTCTCCAGGTAAAAAAGTAACCAAAAACCCCGCAGCTGTAGTTTGTTTCGCCTAAATCTGTTACACTACGCCGAAACTGCTCAAACTCGCTTCGCTCAGACAGTGATCAGTTTTTACGGCTTCGTTTCACAGATTCCCCGAATACAAGTTCGGGATTTTCAACTTAACGGCAACAAACTAAGGCTGAATCCAGCTGACGCAACCTTAGTCCTATGCTGTATTTTTTTGCTTACAAACAAAAATACGTGCTGCGAAAGGTCAGTTATTTCATTACTTACAATGACTATGATATACCGTACCTCTTTTTTTATTGTTTTACTCCTAAGCTTACTATGTGTTGGTTTACAAGCCCAAAGCTTACGAAAAACCCCTACAGTCAAGGGCAACAATCAGTTTGCAATTAAACTTTATAATCAACTGAATAGTGATCCTCAAAAAAACGTGTTTGTATCACCTTACAGCATCTCGTCGGCACTGGCGATGACTTATGCCGGGGCAAAAGGTACCACAGCTCAAGAAATGGCAAATGTACTGCACCTTCCGGCAAACTCGGTGCATCAAGACTTTAAAAGCCTCAACACTCACCTCAACAACTTTAATACTAAAGGGCTACAGCTCTCGATTGCCAATGCACTGTGGGGAGAAAAAAGTATAAAGTTTTTAAAGACTTATTTAGGGCTTGCCCAAAATGCTTATCAGGCAAGGCTTGCCCAACTAAACTTTAAACAACAACCCGAAAAATCAAGGCTGATCATAAACAAATGGGTAGAAGACAAAACTCAGGATAAAATTAAAAACCTGATTCCTAAGGGTATAATTAATAAAGCCACTCGTATGGTACTCACCAACGCTATTTATTTTAAAGGGCAATGGAAGTATAAATTCAAAAAAAGCCAAACCCGTAAAATGGACTTTATCGCTGGCAAGCAAAAACTAGGTGGAATTAAGTTTATGCAAATGCAACGTAAATTTAGGTATGCCGAAAATGAGCAGTTGCAGGTAATTGAACTACCTTACGCCAAAAATAAGGTAAGCATGGTAGTTTTGCTACCTAAAGATGTCAATGGTATAGCCCAACTGGAGGCTTCACTTACGGCAGAACGTTATCAAAAACTGATAGACAGGTTATTTTATACTCAGGTAAAGCTAAGTTTACCCAAGTTTAAAATGACCTTGGATGTAAAACTAAAGAACGTGTTGAAAAAAATGGGAATGAAAGCAGCGTTTAGTAATGGGGCTGATTTTAGTGGCATGACAGGCAACAAATCGTTGAAGATTTCAGAAGTAGTACATAAGGCGTTTGTAGAAGTAAACGAAAAGGGAACCGAAGCTGCGGCGGCTACGGCGGTTGTTGTAAGAGCAAAAACAGCTTCTGCTCGCCGCCCGGTAACGCCTAAGGTTTTTAGGGCTGATCATCCTTTTATATTTATGATCAAAGACAATACTACAGGCAGCATTTTATTTATGGGTAAAATCACCAACCCAAAGCAAGCAGGCTAAAACACCTATATCAACCATATTCGCTGCCACTTGCTTTTGATAACAAGTGGCAGTATTTAATCCGCTTCCATTTTTACTCCTATCACCAATATATCGTCAATTTGACGCTCGTCTCCTTTCCAATCCAAAAAGGATGACTGCACTTTTTCACCTTGCTCTTTGATGGGTAACATGTATATTTCAGAGATCATAGATTTGAAACGACGCGTGGTAAACTTGCGTCCTTCAGGACCACCAAATTGATCGGGGTAACCATCAGATGTCATATAAAACATATCGCCAGGCAACATATCTACTTCATGATCACGGTACTCACGTTTTTCTTTGTAGTGCCTTATACTTCCGCCAATGGGTTTTTTGTCTCCTTTGATTACATTCACTTCGCCATCGCGCACAAAATAAAATGGGCGCTGGGCTCCGGCGAATACCACCTTGCGATTTTTGAAGTCAAAACTACACAAAGCCACATCCATACCATCAGCAGCGTTGGTACCCAAAGATAAGTAAATAGAATTTTGGAGCTCGGTCAAGATATTGCCAGGTTCGTAAATATTCTTCTCATTGACGATTGCGTCTAACGAAGATTTGCCCAACATAGACATAAAAGCACCAGGAACCCCGTGCCCGGTACAATCAGCCACCGCCAACAATACCTTATCGTCTTTGTAAGCCAGCCAATGAAAATCGCCACTTACTACGTCGCGGGGCATAAACACCTTGAAATAATTATTGCGTAAAAACAACGACATATTGTCTTCGCCTGGCAGCATTGCTTCTTGGATATTACGGGCATAGTTGATACTATCGCGCATTTCTTTGTTCACGCGCTCTAGCTTACCTTTTTGCTGTTCCAATTCATCGCGTTGGCGGCTTACCTCTGCGGTTCTTGCTTTTACTTTGTCTTCGAGGTGCTCATTGAGCTCTTGTACCTCTTGTGTTTTCTTGTATAATTGTGCGGTACGCTTGTTTACCTGGCGTCGCAAAAACAAACTGATGGTAACAAATAAAAGAGCGACTCCGGCGGCAATGATTAAACCCCACTTAAAATACTTAAGGTATTCACCTCCAGCCTCTTTGCCCAACCAACGCGACAAAGACTGATAATAAACAGAGCTACGGTCATCAATCATGCTCCGCATTTCCTTGTCTATGATTTTCTTTAGTTTTTTAGTCTTTTCGGTATTTTTAGTAAAAGCAAACCTTAGTTCTATAGGGTGAAACACAATAGGACTACCGTGCACATTGTATTTTTTTCCGTTAGTGGCTCCGTGTAATACTGCTACCAGCCCGGCATCAGCTTCTCCCTTGCTTATTTTTTCCAGTACATCGTCATACGATCCACACTCGATAAATTCTATGGGTAGTTTAAACTGAGAAGAGGTATGTTTGAGCCCGTGGCTGCCTTCATAGTAAATGTCTCCGGCAAGTACTGCTACTTTTTTGTTTTTGAGATCGAGTATGGAGCGTATTTTTGAGTCCATAGGGATATAAATTTCACCCCAATTGGATACTACGGTGGTTTCAGAAAAATCGAATCTTTTTTCTCGCTTTTCAGAGTGCCCAATAGCACACAGTATATCTATATCACCTTTTTCGAGTTTTTTCTGGTTTTCAGAAAAAGAACCATGTACGTACTCGGGCTTCCACTTATACTTGAGCGCTATATGCTCCAGTATGTCCTTATATACCCCTTTTAGCTCGTTATCAGTATCCTTAAAAATTAAAGGGGCATCTTCATAAGTTCCAACAATCACAAGGTTGTCTTGAGCTATAGCAGTATGGGTACACCACAAAGCAAACACCCAAAAAAAACCAAAAAAACGATTTACTTTACTCATAATGCCTTTGCTCTTGGCTTGAATACCATAAATTTTTATGCTTTAAGAATGGTAAAAACAACTTTTAAGTTCAATGGTGGGCTTTTTACTCATAGCCAAAGCTTTTAAATAAAAAAAGTGCTTTGTTTCGCCCCATCACCTTGCCTCCTACAAAACCATTTATTTTTAAACCTTTCCTATGCTTTTGACTAGTTTTCAACTTGTTGAAAAAGTCAATTTAGAGCTTGTTTAAAATTCATCGAAAATCAATCTAAACGCCAAAACTTAAACAAGTTCTTAGATGCCAAATAGTTTTATACGAATCAAATCATTTTTTGGCAACAATTAACAAGGTAATAGTAAAAACCAGTCATTCAAAAATATTATATAAAATAATACATACAATGTTTTCTTCAAAAGATTATATACAAGTCTTTTCAAAAAAAATACGCGTTTACACTTTATTTCACTCACCACTTTTATAAGCATTGGGAGTGCCTTTGCTTTGAATAACCCAAATTATAATACATATTTACGCTATAAGTAAAGCGGAAAAAATAAGATGTGCCAATAAAACAAAATATTTGTTGAGTGGGCGAGTCAAAAAACCTTTGCATAGCCCAAGCTATGGAATTGTTTTTTGAGGAAGTCCACTAGGCAAAGATACCGTTTTATGGCTCAGATTATTTTTGTAGGTTTAAGTAGCAGCAAGTCCTTAGATACCGATGAATATCGGTGCAATTAGCTATAAGCTACAAGTAAAGATAACTCTCTCATAATATGATAGTTATACTTGCATATTAGATATATTTAATTTTGTCTTGGTACATACTAAAGCGTTAAAAACGCTATTCTTTCATACACTTTCAACAGCTTTCGTTACTTGTGCTGCATTCCCAAAGTTTATTCAGCTTAGGGAGCAAACAAGAAATAACGAACCCATTTTGTAGCTGCTCTTTTGCCCCGAGACTTTGTTACTTTTAGCCTTTGGCAGAGCCCCGAAACAAGTTCGGTTCACAACCCCGAACTTGATTCGGGGGATTTATAAACTCGGCACAGCAAAGCTGTAGCCTAGGTTTGCAGCCGTAGCTCTGCTATGACTTTAAATTCTGAAAACTTAACCTGAGTTTCCACCAAAAACAGTAGTTTTTTATAATAAAGGAAGAGCATATTTTTTACTTGTTATAGACTAAAATTTCGTCTGAGCATAGCACTAATTAGCAAAATCATCGTTGTATTAGCAAATACAAAAAACCTTATTTTTAAAAGGATAAAAAAAGGAAAAATGACTTGATAAGATACCAATTACCATACACTTTTCATTGGTATTACTTTGTTGAAGACAACACAGCACAAGTAGATTTGTGCTGACTCAATAATGGCCATGAAGTTGTAGAGTTTACCTGATAGTTATTATTACGCATCACCACAAGCATAATTCTGCATTCTCCTGATTCTCAACCCACTACCTTTATTTTTGCTTGGGTAATTATTTGCATAAAAATAACCATATAATTCCGGCAAACTACTTCTCATTGCACGCTTTCAAGCCCTCACAGGTGTTTTATCAGTCGAGCGTTGGGTAATGATCCGGCAAACAAACCACTGCTTATTTATATAAGTGTTTGCGGGACTATTCGTACCTATTTTTTCCTTTGTTTTTATTACATAAAAAATTAATAGTAACATCTACCAGTCAATAGCTGTGTATTTAAATCGCACGATTGTTTGGCCTGCACTGCATGCCCAGAATAATCAATCATTTTAACTTAATTATTAATAGCAATACCTGCTTGCGATGAAGCAGGCAGTTTTTAAACAAAAGTATCATGACATCAAAACTAAAAACTTCGGTATGCATACTTGTAGGGTATGTAGTGGTATTACTTTGCCAAATTTCAAACGCACAAACCAACGACACTACCCGTGTGCCTCATAAACCCTTGAGTGGTAAAAATAAAGAACACATAGAAGTAGAAAAACACGAATTTCATGAACAAATAGAAACCAGGGTACTATTTAACGGAGGACAAAATACACCCAACAAAATAGGTAGAGAACATTTAGATTTTATTATTTCAGGACTAAAAAAAGACATTGACAAGTACAAACACTTGTATCCTAAAGACAAGATTGTGCTTAGTCTGAAAGTAAAAGGTTACTCTGACGCCAAGCCATTTTACCCCAACCAATCGGCTGAGGAACGTCAAACCCTGAATGAATACCTCGCCAAAAAACGTGCTTACTATATCAGCAATTCTATCAAAAAAGGGTTGTATCCATTGGTACACGGCATAGAGCAAGCCTTGATGGTAAAAGGTGAAGAGTTGCCTCCTTATTATACATCTGACGAGCCCGAAGATCCTCAACGCCGTATGTGCATAGTAACCGTGCTGGCCTATAGTGTACCAGTAGACTCTTTTGCTTCTCGTAAACCTAGCATTATTGCTGTAGATCACCGCAAAAAATTTGTCCCCACTTTGGTAGAACCCAAACACCAGTACCTAGCATTGCACTTACCCAAAAAAACCACCACTAAGTACCATGCTGGAGGTAAACTTACCGCAAGTAACCCTACTATTACTCATCCTGTGCTGCCCAACAACAATCACAACAAAAACAAGGTGATTACTCCCAAAGCTACCAAACCTACACCTACTACGCCTCATGCCTCTGCTGGCAAAATTGCCGCTGTTAAGGGAGGCAATGTAGTATACACCAACACCAACGCATCGGTACAGTTTCATACGGGCTGGCACACACCCAAACCACAAGATTACCAGTACCTACAACAATTAATCAAGGAAATTAAAGAAAAAGTGGCTATTTACCGACGCAACAATGACAACAAACCTATGGTGATACAACTGGATGTGCGTGGGTATGCCGATAAGCAGGGCTTTTACTATAACCAACCTATAGCCCAAAGGCAAGCGCAAAACAAGCGTTTGTCGGAGTGGAGGGCTCGCACCATTGGACAATTTTTACAAAAGTACCTTAAGTCACAATCTATTAAGGTAGAACTGAGCACCCAAGGACTGGGTGAAACACTACCACCTGGGGTAACCGATGGGGCAGTCAATGATCCCTTGCGGCGAACATGTAGGGCAAGTATACAAGTAGTAGAGGGGCAAACAGTCAATACTCGCTGACAAGGTGATGTTACGCCGTAAATTCCAAGTCTACTTATTTATATTGTTCTATGGCTTTATTGTTTTATGGTTGCGCGATGCCTTGCATAACTAATGTAGCAATACAACCGTCTCACAATAGAAATTAAAACAACAAAGTAAATCTGCGTAACTTGAGTTATGATACTACCCTCAAAAATATTAAGTTAAAAAACATAAACCCCACTGTTGTTGGCAGCGGGGTTTATTTTAGCTTATCTCAAGAATCTATGTGCATTAAAATAATAATCACTGATGATAGGGGGGTAACTTATACACACCCATTGGTTGGCGGCTAACCGTATACCATTGATGACCATCAGTTACTCACTCACAGCAACCACTAAAATCCTTGACTTGTAATTTTCTTTTCGGTGACTTTGCCGTATTTTTTCACCTTGTCGCGAATGGCTGATGCCTTGCCCACCAATACAAACTGTAGATTCTTTTTCGGAAAATACTTTGCAATCACTTGCTTTACTTTTGCTACTGTCAGGTTATCTACATTTTTTGTAAAATTGTTGATAAATGACTCATTGTAGCCATATACAAACATAGAAGTGAGCAGTGCCGCTAAGTTACTGTTGCGCTCATATCGGGTAGGAAAACTTCCTTTCACATAGTTTTTTGCCGATTCCAGTATTTCTTTGTTCACCCCAGTAGTGTGCAAACTATCTAACACGCCTATAGCCATATCTATTGCTTGTATCGCAGTTTCAGTTTTGGTAAAGCTATAGATATAAAAAGACCCGGAAAGCTTGCTGGTCACAAAATTACTGCGAGCCCCATAGGTAAGCCCAGAGTTTACACGCAAGGCATCGTTGAGCCAGGAAGTAAACCTCCCCCCTAAAATAGTATTGACCACCTGAACAGCAACCAAGTCTGGGTTACTGCGTGCTACCCCTTGACCTCCTATATAAAAAGTAGTTTCATTGGCATCATCTTTATCTACCAGTAACACCCGGCTTTTTGAGTAGCTCATATCAGGCTTTACCAGCGCTTTACTGGTCGCTTTTTTAGTTTTCCAACCCTTCAGCAACTTCTTGATAGTGGCTTTCATTTTGCGCCTGTCAAAATCACCTACAATGGCAATGGCGGCTTTATCGCAGGTATATTGTTTTTTGTAAAATGCCTTGATATTATCCAAGGTAATGGCGTTTACCCCTTCTTTGGTTCCTGCCACCGGGTTGCCGTAAGGGTGGTTGCCATACAACAATTTATTGTAATAAGTACCAATTACGTTGCGTGGGCTTTCTTTGATCTGATCAAGCCGAAGCAACTTGCGTTTTTTGCTTTTCTCAAACTCTTTGGCGTTAAATGCAGGGTGCGTCAACACTTCCTTTAAAATAGCCAACATTTTATCTTGGTCTTTTTTGGCAAAAGACAAACCAACCCTGGCGTACTCTAATGCAGCAGCCGAACTAAGACTAGCGCCCACAAAATCGGTTTGTTGTTCTATTTGTGTTTTGGTCATTGTTTTGGTACCAAACAATAAAGCTTGTGCGGTAAAGTTGGCCAAGCCGGGCTTATTGCCATCGTGAACAGCTCCTGCATCAAATACTATAGAAGCTTGAATCAATGGAACCTCTTTTTGCTCCATCAAGTACACTGTAAGCCCATTGCTTAGCTTAAACTTATCATATTTGGGCAATTTAAACACTCCTTGCCCTTTGCTTGCCTGAGCACCTGCCAATAGCAGCAACGCAAGCATCCATATTTTATAGTTCAATTTCATTTTTAAAATCTTTTGAGGTTATATTTTCACCAAACATGCTATTTACTCTTTCCTTTCTTTTCTGGCGATAGTAAATAACCCACCGTGCGGTTGGTTTTGATAAAATACTTTTTTGCCACTCGCTGGATATCTTCCTTGGTTACGTTTTCATAAAGTTTTGGGGCATTGAACAGTTTTGTATAACTGCCAAAAAACAATTCATAGGTTCCTATTGAGTTTGCTTTGCCATTAATGGTTTCCATTTGCTGGTAAAACCCCATCAACTTTTGGTTTTTGGTTTTCTGCAACTCAAAATCGGTGACTCCTTTTTCCTGAATTTTCTCAATTTCGGCAAGCATCGCTGCTTCCAATTTTTCTGGGGTAATGTTGCGTGCCGCTACTCCGTATAAATAAAACAGGTTAGGGTCGAAGCTTTGAGGCATGTAAGTAAATATTGCAGAAGCTACTTGTTGGTCAAAAATCAGGGATTTACGCAAACGCGAAGAGTTACCCGATGACAAAATACTGCTAAGCATGTCAAGCGCATAATAGTCTTGGCTACTGGTAGAGGGTACATGGTACGCCAATGCAACATTGGGCGACGATATTTTTTTGTGTACCACTACTCTTTTTTCACCATTTTGCGGAGGTTCTACCGTTCTCACTTTTGCCGGAGGGGTATTGCCAGGAATAGGCTCAAAATATTTGGCAGACAGCTTTTTAACCTGAGCCAAGGTTACATCACCCACTATCACTACCACACAATTGTTGGGTGCATAATAGGTTTTAAAGTAGTCCTCTAAATCTTTTTTTGTCCACTGCTTAATGTCAGACTCATACCCTATGACAGGCCAACGATAAGCGTGTGCAAAGAAAGCAGTAGACTTTAACTGTGCCTGTAAAGACTGAAAGTTGCTGTTTTCTAAACCAGTGCTGCGCTCCGACAATACTACCCCTCGCTCACTTTCCAGCATTTTTGACGAAATGTTTAAAGCACCAATGCGGTCTGCTTCCAGGTCAAACATGACCTCTATCGAGCTACTCGGAAACCAGTCGGTATATACGGTTACGTCTTCGGTAGTATAGGCATTGTTAGAGCCACCGTTGGCTTCCATTACCCGGTCAAACATTTTAGGTCCGTATTTTTTGGCGCCATTGAACATCATGTGTTCAAAAAAATGTGACAAACCAGTAATGCCAGGGCGTTCATTGCGTGAACCTACCTTCCAAAACAAGTACATATTGGCGTTGGGTATAGAATGGTCTTCTAACACAATGACCTTCATCCCGTTTTTAAGCGTCAATGTTTTTACGTCTTCTACTTTGGTTTGTGCTTGTGCCAACAAAGCAAACAAGAGCAAACAACTAAGCCATAAGATTTTTTTCATGATTATAAATTCTGTTAAAACAAATATAATCTACAAAGGTAATAAGATTCCAGAAATATTAATTTGTGGGGTGTAGATACTCTACCCTACTATCTTTCGCCCTGATTTGTGTCCTCACAACCGAGCTTACGAACCCTTAGATACCGATGTATATCGATGCCCAAAAAACGACTTATTTTAGGGTTTCGATCGCCCCCGTACAACGGGATTTATCAATTGGTAAAAACACCATAGCCATCGGGCTAATATTTTTTCACTCTGTGAAACGTCTTTCAGTGTCCAAATGTTGGCGATTCGATCAACGCGTGAGGGTACTCACTGAGGCGGTGACGGTATTTTTAAGTGCATTTTCTACATTTTTTTTAAAAATACAAAAGGCAGGCTTTGCCTTATGCAAAACCTGCCTTTTGTTAAAAGCAAAGTATATCAACAGGGGTTATCGTATAGTAAACGAACCTGTTCCTATTCGTTCCCCTTCGGCGTATAGTTCTACAGTAAATTTACCTTTACCTAAGTCTTTGTTGGTATTTATATAATTAAACACCAGGGTTTGCTGCGAGTTGTCAAACAAAAAGCTTTGAGCCGCCGTGTAAGAAGTAGCGGTTCCATTCAACTTGAAACGCCCACCACCTACCGAGGGTACCAATGTTTGCCCGGTATCGTCTTTTAACAGCATCATAATAGACTTTTGCCCTATCTTAGCAGCCTTATTGTCAGCAAGGGTAAAATATATTTTCAACTTATCAATATTACGCTCTCTGTAGCTTCCCCCTCCTTTTTCTTTGCCCCTTCGGTTTACCCGGTTAATCGTGATATTTTCGGCTTTGAGCACCCCTGCTTTAGCGAAACGTTTTTTATATTGGTTAATCTCCTGTTTGGTCTTGCCTACCTGCTCAAGTACTTCGTTGTTTTTCTTACGCAAATCGGTCATTTGTTCGCTTTGCCGGGCTATAGTAGCCTTAAATTTGCGCATCAACGAATCTTTTCGGATCAATAACTCTTCGTAAGCGGCAATTTTGAGTTTATAATATTGCATTTGCTTTTGGGTAAAGGTTTTAGAAGCCTTCAGATTGTCTCTTTCTCCTTCTACCTCTTTCAACACTTTAAGCAATGAATCCTGGTATTTTTGATTTTCTTCACCATCTTGTTTAGAGCGGGCAATTTCCTGCTTCAAACGACGGGAAAGGTTGTTCAGGTTGGTTTCGTAGCTTTCTTTTTGTTGAGCTCTCAGCTTTTTTTGCTTATCTATTTCAGAGTTTTTATTCTGGATAATCATGTAAATGAGAACCACATTTAACAGTACCAATACCAAAATAAAACCTATTACAATTACGCGTCTTTTATCTTGTTTTTGTTCAGTAGTCATAAAGCTTAAAAGTTTTTTCTACTAACTCAGGTTAGGTTTATGTCCAAATAAATGTGCCTGTAAAAATAAGTGCACAAATCTACAATTTTTATTCTAAAATCAATCAAAAAGGCTATTCATTACTTCACCGCCTGTGCAGGGTTGCCAAATACAGTTTCACCTTCAGCTACATCTTTTATAACTACCGAACCAGCACCTATACGGGCATTTTTGCCTATTTTTATACCACTTACTACAGTTACGCCTGAACCAATAAAGGCACGCTCGCCTACTTGCACATTTGCACCTATGTTGCTACCTGCTCCTACTTGCACAAAGTCGCCCAACTGTGCCTTATAGTTTACTACAGCATTGGGTTGTATCAAACAATGATTGCTCACTTTTGCCTGACTGTTCACTACAGCCCCCATGTGTACAAAATTGCCATAGCCTATCTCAGCGGTAGCCGCAATCATTGATTGTGCGTGTACTGCATTGGCAGGCATGACCTTGCGACGGTCGTTGAGCATTTCTACGGTCGACTCGCGGTAGTCGTTGTCGTCAGACGCCACAAAAGCTGCGCATTTTTTACCAATTAATTTTAAAAAGCCATCATCGTCGGGATTACCCAACACGCTTACATAATTTATTTCGGTGCCGTGTAATTCTTCTTCTTCATCCAGAAAACCATACACTACTACGCCATTACTTTGAAAAGCATCTAAGGCAGCGGCACCCAATCCACCTGCGCCAAAAATAATTACAGGGAGTTTATCATCCATTGTACATGTATCAATTTAATAAGTTACAATATCCCTAAGGAATGGTACCAAAATAAATTTACATTCTTAACCTCATCTTTTGAGGCTATACTTTGTTAAAAAATAGCCGAATAGCGCTGCTATTAGCCGATTTTTTACCGCGTCTAGCAACAAAATATTTTAGCGTTACTATAGAAATTTATTTTTACACCATTCCTAAGCATTTTATTATCAAATACCTGGAGGGTATCAGTTGCAACTTAGATTTATATTTTAGTTAAAACTACACCGTTACGTCGGCCTTGTGCGAAGCGTCTTGAGTTTTTTTAAAGTCTTGCTTGGGCTTAAGATTTTTAGCCGCAATTTTTAGCCGTGTACCCAAAGGAATCAGCTTGCTTATTGCCAATATGAGTCGATTTATTCGTCCAGTTACTACTTGCGCTTTGCCTTTGAGCATTGCCTCTATAGCTTTGGGGGCTATATCTTCGGGGTTGAGGATAGATTTTTTTGCCAATCCTTTCAAGTCCTCATTACGGGCTTTGTTAATGGGGTTGGTATTGGTGCCACCAGGACACATCACCGTTACCGAAATGTTGGAGTCGGCAAGCTCGGTTCTGAGAGCACGGGTAAAGTTATAAATAAATGCCTTTGATGCCCCATATACTGCCTGATAAGGCACGGGCTGAAACGAAGACATACTGCCCAGGTTCATCAAATAGGCTTTGGGGTGTTTTTGTAGCTCAGGAATAAACAAACGATTGAGCAACACCAATGCGCGCATATTGAGCTGCATGAGTTTGTCAAAAAATTCGGGGCTGGCATAGTCGGCAAAAGCGCCTGCATAACCAAACCCGGCATTGTTGATGAGTATGTCTACTGCATACCCTTTTTGCTGTGTCCAAGTGTGCACCTCATAAGGGGCATTTTCTTGGGTAAGATCTACACCCAGGTATTCGGTTTTTACGTGATAGGTATCACGAATGTGTTGGGCGGTTTTTTCAAGTTGTGGGGCAGGTAATGCCACCAATAGTATATTCATCCCTCGTTTGGCACAATCTTCGGCAAGGGCTCGCCCTATGCCTTCGCTGCCTCCAGTAATGAGGGTATAAGTTTCGTTTTGCATTGTTTATTCAAGACTGTAAATAGTAGCAAGTAATTAGCTATAAGCTACAAGTATGATTGAGTTACTCGTTAGCCTGCAATTACTAGTGTTTATTAGTTGTGTTTTAAGTATGCAATACTCCGCATTGATTTTAGTCAAAGTTGGTTGCTGGTGATCAGTTATTGATAAATTTAAAAACTATTTAATTGGATGCTTAGACGTAAAGCCGAAACACTTTTAAAAATAAAGTAAGTAAATAGTCTTAATATAAAATACTGGTTTACAGCATTTAACAAAGTGAACATTTACTCGAATCAGCTATGGGCTATCGACTAAATACTATGGACTATTGAAGTATGACTAAGCACTTAAAATACAGCACATGATTGTTGGATGCCTGCCACTCAAGCATTTTGCGCCTGAGCGTTGTTGTTTTCCAGAGCGGCCAACCATTCCATTGTTTGTCGGATGCCTTCGTCCAATGAGGTAATTTCATACCCCAGTTCTTTTTCGGCTTTGGCGCTGCTCAATCCCCAGTGATAAGTGTATTTTTTGGCATATTTTGGTGTAATAAGCGGCTTCATGTTGAAAAGCTTGGCTTTTGCCAACTCAAAATTTGACACAATCATCATCAACCATACCGGAGCATTGATCAATTTGAGCTTTTTTGGGGCATACTTGCCCAATGTGTCAAACAATTGCTTGTAAGAGGCATTGATCCCGCCTATGATGTAACGCTCGCCTGCTCTTCCTTTTTCCATCGCCAGTATATGCCCGTTTACTACGTCATTTACATACACATAGTTGCCTAATTTGGTGCCATCGCCAGGGCTCATCTTCCATTTACCCTGGTAATACAACTGCATCAGGCGAGTAGCCGCGTTGCTTTCGCTCAACAAACCCGGACCATATACACGGGTAGGGTTTACAATAACAATGTCTTGTCCCTGGGCGGTCAATTCTCTGATTTTTTCTTCAGCTTCGGTTTTAGTACGCTCATAATGGTTAAAAAACTCAATGTTGCGGGGGGTGGCTTCATCTACGGGTTGGTCAGGGGTAGAAAAACCAAACACGCCTCCGGTAGACGTAAATACAGTACGTTGTACACCCGCTTTTTGGGCAGCTGCCAATACGTTCATCGTTCCATCTACATTGATATGGTCGTGCAGCTCTGGCTGTTTGGTAAACACTTTGGCGAAAGCCGCCAGGTGATAGGCTTGTTGGCAAGACGCCATAGCGCGGTCTATACTATGGCTATCCAGCAAATCACCCTCAAAAAATTTAATGTTGGGGTGTTGCAAATCCCCGGTTTGAGAAGAAGAGCGACAAAGCGCATGAATGGTGTGTCCTTGTTCGGCGAGTTTTTGGGCCAACAACCTGCCTATGTAGCCAGTAGCCCCTGTCATAAATATATTCATATTTCTAAATAAAATACCTCTGCTGAATTTTCTCAGAAATTTTCAGGGGGCAAAAGTAGGAAAAAGAATTATCAATAGTGAACAAAGGCTGTATAATCTGACCTTAGGCAAGGCTTACTTTTGTTTTTGCCACCAAAGCTTTGTGCCAAGCGGCTTTTTATGTAAGCTTATTTTTTTGCCATTTTTCAGTGTAATTTTTAATACCTTGATGTTGTAAACGTCAAAAAACCACTGGTAAAAACTACAATTATTGGTAAAGAAATTGGTCAGGGGCTGGCCATTGATTTGTACTACTTCATCGTTGAGTTTTACCCCTTTTGTTGAGGCATCGGAGGGCAAGTACAACGACCCTACGATAAGTTTACCTTTGACAGAACGCTTAAACAGGGCTCCCGTAACTGGTGGCCAAAGAGCTACAGGAGCCGTAGGAGTCCAAAGCATGCGCTTATGAGAGTAATCTATTTTTACTTGAAAGCTTTGCATAATACGATTGCCTATTTTTTTGTTTACATAGCGTCCAAGCTCTACCGGAACCTTCAATGGAGGCAAACTACCCACCTTCACCGAGTCAAGAGCAAGTACATAGGTGGTGTCGAGCCGGGTACCATACAAACCTTGGGTGGTGCCATCAAGCAATTTGGTAGAAGGCATACGCTTGAGCCACCCGGCTTGGAGCCCATCGCTTACCCTTAAGTCTAACCCTCCTGATGAACCAGCGTCAAACAATACATTTCGAATGGTTTTGCCCTTGATTTGCATATCAAAATAGATTCTTCCGGTACTTCCGGTTTTAAAAGCAAAAGATTTGGGGTTGTTTTGCAAGTGATAGGGCTGGTTGGTAAAAATTAATGTTTGCCGGGCATAGTCGATAGTCCAGTTGCAACGGGCTATGATATTGGTGCCTATAATGCCTCCTTCAGCAATACAGGGCAAAACAGAGGTACTGTCATAGTCTACTACCAGCCCTGCTATGTTTTTAAACTGTACTCCTCCCAGGGTAAAGTTTTGAATGTTTACCAGTTCAAGGGTTTTTCGCCGCTTGCGCGAATCGCCAACGTTCATTTTGGCACGTGGTTTTAGCCCAAGTTCTTGTACCACCTTACGCGACAACACGGTTACGCCTGCTCCTGTGTCCCAAATAAACCGGTAAGTACGTTGATTGTTGAGGGTGGCTTTTACCACTATCATACGCTTAGTGTTTACGTATTGTAGTTGTTGGGTAAAACCACTTGTTTGTACTTTAGCTTTACGAATCATACGAAACGCTTTGGGTGTACAGCTTGCTCCACAACAGCTAATGATCCACACAAAAATAAAATAGCGCATAGTTCAATGTTTTTTTGAGTTTGTTGTAGTGCTGGCGAAACATACAAAAGCCCTGACGGGACGCCAAGGCTTGAGGGTTTTTGTATATACTGTTTTTAAGCTGGTAACAGCACCAGTTCGGTGTTTTCGTCAATGCTTAGTACCACTTTGTTTGCGGTGAGGCTTTTGATGGTAATTTTTTGCTGTTTGCCCCGGTCAGATTTAATAAAAAGAACTTTACCGTCTTCTATCACTTTCCAGGTACCTACTTCGGGCTCGCCATCTTTTTCAAACACTATGCGGTACTTGCCGTCTGGCTTAAATTCATACACCATTTGGGCTGTTTTTTGGGCAATGCCTTGCTTGAGTTTATTTACGTGTTTTTTGCCCATTTTAGCATAATGCTGTTTTGCTCGTTTTTTTATCTCGGTTTCAGGGTCAAACGAAGGTTTCCACTTTTTGGCAAGGGTATTTTCGTATTGACTGGGACCACAGCTTAACAATAACAAATTGAAGCATACCATTAGGCATGCCTTCCACACATTCTTTCTTTTCATCTCGTTGTCTAATAATTCATGTTTTATTTAAAGGGGATGAGCGTCATAGTTTTGCCCAGCGAGTCACTGCCTATGGCCAGCGTAAGCTTGGCATTGGTAAGCTCCTTGATGTACAAAATAGAGCTTCCTCCTTTGCTGTCAGTCAGTAATAGCCTTTTACCATCTTCGGCAAACTCCCAAGAGCCTTTTTCACGCGACTGTGTTTTGTTGATAATGTATTTTTTATCTTTGGTAAACTCATAATATGCCTTGCTGTAAATGTCTTGCAACATTTTATCAAGTTCTTCCTGCTCTTCTTTTGTGTTTTTTTCGAGGTCTTTAGGGTCTAGCTGCGACGCTTTTTTTATTTCGTTGATGGAGGCAAACCGCCATTTATTGACCAACAATTTTTTAGTGTTGTTGCGTTCGCAAAAAGGCAACCAGGATACCAATAGAATACCCAACATACTTTTGATACTTAGAGACATAATTTAATGATTTAGGGAATGAACAAACAATAGTAAATCAGGCAGGTATCAGTACCAGCACATCCTCTGCGTCTTTTATCTTTAACTTTACTTTGCCAGGGGTAAGTACTTCTATGCTCAACTCGTCTTTTTGTCCTTGTGCCGAGTGTAAGATCAGTTTCTTAGCATCGCTACTCATTTCCCACTTTCCTTTACCGGGCACTTCGTCGGGTTTGGTAATGGTGTAAGTCTTATCTGCGTTGAACTCATAAAACGAGTTGTTAGCCGCGTTTTTCATTTCTTTAAGCTCAAATTCATCCAACTTTTTTTGCTGCGCTGGAGTATACATTTCGTCAAACGACTCTTTCCACTTTTTAGCAATCACTTGCTCAGGAGCTGCCTTTTGGTTGTCTTTAGGCGTTTTTTTCGTTTCAGTATTGCGGTCGTTGTCAGTCTGGGTGGCATCGTTGGCAGGCTTGCCCGCATTGCCACAACCCAGTAGCAAAAACATGTGGATAGTAAATACAATAATTAAAGTAGTTTTCATTGGTGTATTATTGAGGTTTTCGTTTCATCCCAAAGTTGACAGAAGTAGCGCAAAAAAACAACCCCTGACAGGTTTATCTCTTGAACTTAAATTTAATAAGGCTCAAGCACAATATCGGTTCTACGCATCCCGTAATCGGTTCCTACCCTTAATTGCTCATTGGTGAGCTTTTTCACAACCAACTTGAGTGCTTTACCATCGTCATAAGTAATCGTCAGCAGCTTTCTATCGGCACTTAGCTGCCACTTGCCCGTGTCTGTCCTGTTTTTGTGTATTTTCTCAAACCGTCCGTCTGCATGAAAATAATACTCTATTTGGGTAGCTTCGCGAATCTCTTCTTTTTTGTCATCGGATAAATTATCGTAAAACTGTCGCTCTTCGGCAGACATTGCCTCTACCTGTGCCTGGTGCGAAATTTTCCATTCACCCACTACAGTAGTTCTTTCTTGCTCGCTTCCTCCTGCACAGCTTTGTAGCCATCCCACAAGTGCAAGCATACATATCATCTCAATTTTGTAAAAATACGACATAGTTTATTTGGGTTTTTCACACTGGGTAAAAAATCACAACAACGAAAATTTAAACAGGTGCGTGTACAAAAATACAAAAACCATTTGAAACAATCGTTCAATGGTTTTTGCAAACAGTATTGAAAGGCATATATTCCCTTTTATTTTTTTGCTTTCAGGTACATGGGTTTACCATCTTTAAAATCAAGTACCAATTGGTTTTTTGTCAGTTTTTTAATGGTGACCCTTTTTACAAAACCTCCATCTTTAGTCATGAGCAACAGTTTGCCATCTGCTACTTTCCACCTGACCAATTCAGGACTGGAGGCTGCAGTCATAGTACCATCGGCTTCGAACTTGTAGGTAACCTGCTCACCTATCAGGTTTTTCATGGCTTTGGTCGACTCGGCAAGCTTGGCACGATCAGCTTCGTTTTTTAGCTTGGCATTGGCTTGTATAGCGTCCAGGTCTATTGTCCAGCTTCGGGCAATCAGTTCACTTTTATCGGCACAAGCCACCACCAGTAGCATTAAGGCAAGTATACAGGCACCTTTATAGATATATTTCATAAGGTCATTGTTTTTTATGGTGTAACATTGTTTAACAATAATGCTTAAATTTGGCTTAAAACACAAAAACCACCCAACAGTATTGTCAGATGGTTTGGGCACTAAAGGTTACATAATATTTTTATAAAAATGCTGCCCTTGTGTTTACTTTTTGGGCTTCAGGTATATTTTTTTTTCTTCCCCTTCTTTTGACAGTACCAGTTGTTCTTCAGTGAGCTTTACAATGTTCATTGCGCTTACTTCTTTGCCTTCTCCATCTAGTATTTTCACCTGGTTGCCTTCAATTTTCCACTTTCCGGCATTTGCTCCAATCACTTGTCCACCAGCTCTGAAGGTACCATCTGGTTTAAACTCAAAAAGCACCAGGTTCTCTGCCAGACCTTTGCCTATATCACCCAGCTTGTCTAATACCGATTTCTCCTTATTTTCGGCCTCAGCCTTCCCTGCGTTCAGGTCAATTACCCAGGCTTTAGCAATGAGCTTGTTTTTGTCTGCACACGAAGCCATCAAAACGACCAAAGTAAACATTAAAAGACCTTTTAATACATTTTTCATTATTTTTGATTGTTATAAGGAACGGGCAAAAAATAACTTTTCGTTTTTAAAGACGGCTTTTTCAACCTCGAAATAAGTTACTTATTTTTCCACCATTCCTAAATTAGAAATTTATTAAATACCTTGTCCAAAACGAAAGCGAAGCTACAAATTAATTTAAAGATTTTGCAGTAAAAACTAAAGTATAAGTCACTCCATTTTTGTTCTCTAGCGTAAGTTCTGCATTTAGCTGACTTGCCAGTAAATTAATGAGTTGCATTCCTAATGATTTTGGGCGTTTGAGGTCTGGAGTTTCCTGAAACCCCCTGCCGTTGTCACTGATTTTGAACACCACCTGATTGCGGGAGTTTTTATTAATGTTTACCTCAATGCGACCACCTTCTACCCCGGCAAAAGCATATTTAAACGAGTTGGTCATTACCTCATTGGTGATCAAGCCCATAGGCATAATGGTATCAATGTCAAGTTTGATGTTTTCTATGTCCAGGTCTATCATTACCTCGTACCCTCCATACAAGCCCGAAATCTGTCCTACCAGGTCTTTAAAATAATCGTCTACCGCAATACTACTTAAATCGTTAGAGGCATACAGTTTTTGATGCACCAAAGCTATAGAGAAGATTCGGTTTTGGCTATCTTCCAATATTTTTTTCATCTGGTCATCGTCCAAATACATCGCCTGAATGCTCAACATGCTGGCTATTACCTGCAGGTTATTTTTTACCCGGTGATACACTTCTTTCAGCAAAATATCTTTCTCCTCCAAGGAGGCCTTCAACTGCTGCTCTGACAGTTTTTGGTCGGTGATGTCGCGTAAAGAACCAAAAGTGCCTATAATGTTGTTGCGTTCATCGTACAAAATCTGGGGATTGATCTCAAACCACAACTCGCGGTCATCTTTTGCCTTAAAGCGTACCTCATAAGTTTTACCAATATTTTCATTATGCCATATTTTCTGATAAAGAGTAAATACCACTGCACGGTCGTCGGGATGTAAAAAATGAGTAAAAGGCTTTTGCAGACTTTCAAGGTTGGTATATCCGGTGATGGTTTCCCAGGCAGAGTTTAAAAAAGTAAATTCCCCATCTTCATTGGTCTGAAAAATGACTTCTCCGATATTTTCTACCACAAACCTGTAACGCTCTTCGCTGTGCTTGAGCTGCTCTTCGGCCAGTTGTTTTTCACGCTCTACCTCTTGGTTTTTCAAGGCATTTTTTATTGCCGAAGGCAAACGGGTCAAGCTATGCTTTAAGATATAATCATTGGCACCTTTTCTTATACAGTCTACAGCTACTTCTTCGGTTTGCGACCCTGTCACTAATATAAAAGGGATTTTATGCTCGTGTTCTGCCAATAGCTCCAGGGCTTCTATAGCATTGAGCTGAGGCATACTAAAGTCTGAAATAATAATGTCGGGTGCAAACTCCGAAATGTGGGTAATCAACTCTTCCCGAGTATCTGCCCGTTTTGCCACAAAATGTAGCTTTGCCTTGTGCAGCTCACGTTCTATGAGTTCAGCATCGTATACATTGTCTTCCAGTAATAGAATATGAAGGGCTTGATCCATGTTAGGTTAAGTTCAGTGAGGATAATATGTTTAAACCTGAGTTTACGGCTGCCAGCAGTAGTAAGCAATTAGCCATCAGTTACAAGTGTACTAAAACTACTCATAATACAATAATTACATACAGCAATTAGCTGTAAATCAGCACTTATTTTCAGCAATGCAACATTGGTTTTACTGGGTAGGCTGATTGCGTATCACCCAATACATGCCTACATCTACTACTGCTTCTACAAACTTGTCGAAAGCTACAGGTTTTACAATATAGCTATTTGCCCCTGATTTATAGCTTTCGGCAATGTCAGGTTCCTGGTTTGAGGAAGTAAGCATTACCACAGGAATCAGCTTGGTTTTGTCATGCGCCTTGAGCACCTTTAATACCTCCAAGCCATCTATTTTGGGCAGCTTTATGTCTAACAAAATCAACTTAAGGCTTGCCGGAAAAGGCTGTTCAGTATAGGCACCCCGCGAAAAGATAAAGTCAAGCGCCTCTTCGCCATCCAGTACATGATGAATTTTGTTGCAAACATTTTTGCGTTTGAGCGCTCTTATAGTGAGCTCTGCATCGTTTATACTGTCCTCTACCAACAGTATATCTGTTCCTGTGTTCATTGGTTCGTTCAAATAATAAATAAGTAAATTTGCATCACTGCCTGATAATCAGCTTTATTGAGCCCCTTCGAAGAAGTCTGCCCATCAGGTTGTAACCACCAACAACCCTACACTTGCTTTACTATGCTTTCGGGGGGCAAGGTAAAATAAAATTGTGTACCCTCATTTGGCACACTTTCTACCCATATTTTACCCTTGTTTTTGGTCACAATCCTATGTACAATTGCCAAACCTACCCCGGTGCCGGCAAACTCTTCTTTGCGGTGCAAACGCTGAAACACCCCAAACACTTTATGGGCATAGCGCATGTCAAAGCCTACCCCATTGTCTTTGATATAATAAGTACAAGTACCATTGATGTACTTTTGCCCTATTTCAATCGTTGGTGGACAACTATTTTTGCTAAACTTCAAGGCATTTGATATAAGGTTTATCCATAGCTGCTTTAGCATAGCCATATCGCTTTTGATATGGTTGAGCGGATAAACAGTAATCTGACTCTCGGTGTGTTCGCCCAGGCGCGTAAAATCATGTATAATCTCTTTGACCAATTCGCTCATATCAAAAGTATTTTTTTCCACTTCTTTACGGCTTACCCGCGAAAAAGCCAGCAAATCATCAATCAGCTCTGCCATTTGTTTACTATTATCAGAGATAATGCCCAGCAAACGTTTGCCCTCTTCATCAAGCACTTCGGCGTAATCTTCTGCCAGTATTTTCGAAAAACCATCAATAGAGCGTAAAGGAGCCCTTAGATCGTGTGACACTGAATAAGAAAACGACTCCATTTCTTTGTTGGCTGTCTCCAGCTCTTGGGTTTTCTTTATGAGCTGTTGCTCATTGCGTTTATTTCGGGTAATGTCGCGCCCCACCGCCTGATAACTCATCAACTGACCAGAGTTTTGATCAAAAATACCACAAAAACTCCAGTTGTGCCAGTGTATTTCCTGGTTTAGTACTATTCTAAAATCAAGGTTAACTATCTCGTTTTCGGGTGTAATAGATTTAACCGCCTTCTCAATTTTGTTGCGGTCTTCTTCGGGAATGGGAGGAAGCAAAGTAGTGCCTACCAGCTCGTCACACGTTTTTTTGAAATAATGACAATAGGCATCGTTTACAAAGGTGAGTTGCCCATCGGTGGTAAAACGGCAAACCAGCTCGGTTTCGGTTTGCACAATGGCTCTGTATAAGCGTTCACTGTTGAGCAACGCCTCTTCGGTTTGTTTGCGTTTGGTGATATTTTGCAGATGGCATATATAGTGTAAAGGAGCATTTTCGCGGTTTTTCACCAACGACATGCTCAATATAGCTGATACTACGCCCTGTTTTTGAGTAAGCAAACGTAGCTCGGTTTGGTAGTGCTTTTGCTCCGATTGCTCTATATGTTGCTGAATGGCGGCAAAGCTCAGGTGCCCTTCTTCGGGGTGCACAAAGTTATACAACATTTCTTCTATTAGCTCGTCTTTGTTGGCACTCAGCATTTTACACAACGACCGATTGACTCTAATGAGCCTACCCTGGATATCTACTAAGGCCATGCCAATGGGCGCAAACTCAAAGGCTCGCCGAAACCGAGCTTCGCTTTCTATAATATCAGTTTCATACTTCTTGTTTTTCGAAATATCTTTCGACACACAAAGTATCTCTTTGATCTCATGGGTTTTGGCATCTCTGATTACCTTATTCAAGGTTTTGAACCAAATAAATTCATGGTCTTTGCGGCGTATCCGGTATACAAAAGTAGTATAGCCTTCGTTTTGGTGCGCAATATCAAACTTGGTTTTCAACGAAGGTAAATCATCTGGGTGAACCAGGTCACACGGCATTTTACCTACCATTTCTTCGGGGCGGTACCCCAGCAAATGAAAACAACGGGGAGATACGTAAGAGCACTCTCCAGTAATGGTATGACGCGAAATAAGGTCGTTTGAATTGTCAGCAAGCAAGCGATAAATCAAACGCCCATCATTTTCTCCTTCTTGTAAGCTTGATTTCATATTGCCAGGGGTCTTTTATTCAATAAGATTTTTGTAGATCAATAGTGCTCATTCATTGTATACTAATTACACTCACTGGTGAGTGAATACTTTTAACACCCACAACTAAAGTGCCTGCTAATGCAAGGTTGTTTCAAAGAAAATTAAAAAAACGGAAAAAATCGTCCACCTAAAGATAAATCCTTGGGTTTTACCTAATTTTACCCAATAAATAATTAGGAAAACAGGTATATATGACGTTGGCATTCGTAAGAAATGAGAAAAACAGGTGGCCTATTACATCAGGTAAATACATGTACTTTTGCCTCCAGGCGAATATAAGCTCTTGAGATTTTACTCTTGCCACAGCATTTCTTTAAAATCTGGGGCTTCTAACCTGCACTATCAATCACAGGAAACCGCCCAAATTTCAGCTCTGAAAAGCGCAAAGAATGCCAGATTTTGACTAACTTCACTCAACAACCTATTGATTGATCAATACAAAACGATATATACAATGGCAAACCAACGCACAATACTTGATACTTTGATAGCAATGGTAAAGCAAGGCTACGAGATTGCCTCTATAGTGGGGAGCGAACTGGCAGCTAAAATTACCGAAATAGCCCAAATGCAAAACATAGAAGTGGCCGAAACTGAAATTATTCGCTTGATGCTGGAGTATGATATAGATGAGGAAGAAATAGCGCTCAACAAAGAGTTTCGCAAACTAGATATAGAAAGTGACTTAAGTAATCTTAAACGTAAAATGGGGAAGTAAAACACAATTGTATTCCTCCATTGCTTGATGGCTAAATTGTTTCGCAATGCATCGCACCACTATGCCGCAATTTAGCCATATAAACTTCCTCATTCCTGACACTTGTAAAGCCACATTGTTATCCAATCTTTTTTACTTTTTGAAATTTAGTGGTCGCATCTATCATTTTTACCCAGATGACCCTTTGGCCATTGGCGAGCGACTCATAATGTAGGTGCCCATCAACCTCCACTATTTTTGCCTCTCCCAAATCATAACGTAAGGCTTTTACAATATCGCCTTCCCGCAAAGGGCGTTGCTCAAGGTCTACCAACGGTGGTGCTTTTTTATTTTTCTTCTTTTTAAAAAATTTTCCAAACATGATATTATATGGTTATATAGAAACAACCAAAGACTACTCTTCCCAGTTTTTTTCAAAAGTACCGTCATCGCCTCAGCTCGTGTCTCCACGAGCTGATCGAAACCTTGAAAAACACTGTTCCCAGACGCTGTAATGAGGCGATTTGTGGAGACACAGACCGAGGCGAAAAAATAGTAGGGTAGAGTAACCAAAGACTACTGGTTATAGTCTTGGGCTGTTTTATTATGGGTAATTTAAGTTCACTTGTAGCTTATCACTCATTACTTGTGGCTACTTTCGAGCTAAGCACTTGCTCAAAACAAGTCAATAGCTTTTGAATGTCTTCCTCGTTGTTGTACACATGGCTCGATATTCTAATAGAGTTGCCCCGCACCGACACATACACTTTTTGGCTTGTCAAGAGGTCTTTTACTTGCGTTACATCTACTCCACTAGGCAAATGTACACCTATGATATGGGCTGCGCGATGATTTTCGTCCTCTATCCAGCAACCATGTGCTCTAAGCTTAACTACCAAGTCTTGAGTCAGTTTTTTGGCGTACGCCTGTATGTTTGCTACGCCCCACTCATTGATTTGAGCAATGGCGGCTTTGAGCATAGGAATGAGAATAAAATTGCTATGCTCGCCTACTTCGTAGCGTAGCGCCCCTTCCTGGTATTTTTCCTGGTAAT
The DNA here is from genome assembly GCF_947493425.1 of uncultured Microscilla sp. Classification (GTDB taxonomy): domain Bacteria; phylum Bacteroidota; class Bacteroidia; order Cytophagales; family Microscillaceae; genus Microscilla. The sequence continues at coordinate 38,549 of NZ_CANLRP010000008.1, forward strand.
TGACCAAGCCCGCAAAGTTCTCACTTTCGTGACGATTCATCCAGTTTTCTTCTATGGGGGTGCCTTGGTCAAAGTATTTGCCATAATAAGCCAACCCCAACGAGTATCCTCCCATCAACCATTTGTATCCGGCACACACCAAGGCGTCGGGCTGAATAGTGGCCACGTTGAAAGGCAAAGCCCCTACCGATTGGGTACCATCTATAATCAACAACGACTTGGTTTCGCGGGTACGCCGACGAATGGCCTCTAGGTCAAACAGGGTGCCATCTGCCCAATGTACATGCGCCATTGCCACTACTTTGGTTTGAGGGCTAATGGCAGCTAAGATGCGTTCGTTCCAGGTTTTTCCTCGTTGCTCGCTGGCTTCAGGCGGTGCCACTACTCTTATAGATAGTTCTTGCTCTTTGGCCAGCCTTTGCCATACATACACATTGCTCGGAAACTGTTCATCTATCAAAAGGATTTCGTCGCCTGGCTCAAAATCAATATTACGGGCGGCATTGGCTATGCCATACGAAACTGAGGGGGTGACTACAATACGTTGAGGATCGGTCACATTGATCAACCGGGCATACTCAGCACGTAAAGTGTCAGTGTCTTCAAAAAAGTGTCTAGGCAATACTTCATAAGGGCGGTTTTTTTGTTCAACTCCAGCTATTCCGGCGGCACTTACCACCTTGAGCGAAGGTGCCATATATGCATTGTTGAAGTAACTTATTTCGTTGGGTAACGAAAATAAATGTTTTTGACACGTAAGGTTTTTCATAAGTAATGATTGTTATGGTGTAATCAACATATAGTTGAATGGTTTGAGTCAGGTGAAACGTTTATAACTCAATATGGTACAAAATTGACCCAAATAAGCTGACAGAATATTAGTGGCTCTCATCCCCCTTTTTGGGCAAATGAAGGTAAGCAATTTATCAAAAATACTACAAATTGAATTTAAAAAAGAAAAATAGCACTAATGGCTCTTTATATTATTTTATTTCAACTGGTTTGATTCTCTCGAATCTGCCCAAAGCATTGCCCTGCTCCAAATTAATTTTGATTATGTGAATAATACGTTTATTTTTGACTTAAATAACAAAAATATCTACACAATCAACACCAGGTGCCTGGTTATAAATCAAATAAAATAATATGGCTCAAATCATCCACATGCCTAAAATGAGCGATACCATGGAAGAAGGGGTTATCGCCAAATGGTTAAAGAAAGTGGGAGACACTATACAAGAAGGCGACATCATTGCCGAGGTAGAAACTGACAAAGCTACAATGGAACTTGAATCTTACGACGAGGGTACTTTGTTGTACGTTGCTGTAGAAGACGGTGGCGTTGTTCCTGTAGATGGCTTATTGGCTATATTGGGAGCACCTGGCGAAGACTATAAGCCTTTGTTGGAAGAAAACGGAAACGGGCAGGCAAGTTCGTCTGCCACTGAATCTGCTCCTTCTGGTGAAACCACTAGTACTCCCACCACTACTGAAGTAACTGTAGACAACGCTACTGTGGTAACCATGCCTAAAATGAGTGACACCATGGAAGAGGGAGTGATTGTAAGCTGGCTCAAAAAGGTAGGCGACAACATTCAGGAAGGTGACATTATTGCTGAGGTAGAAACTGACAAAGCAACGATGGAACTGGAAGCTTATGACGAGGGAACCTTGTTGTATGTGGCAATAGAAGAAGGTGGCAGTGTAAAAGTAGATGGTTTGATTGCCGTAGTAGGCGAAGAAGGAGCCAACTATCAGGCATTGGTCGACCAGTTTAAGTCTGGTGGGAGTGCTCAGGAAGAGACCAAGTCTACTTCTGCATCGGTTCCTAAGCCTGCTACTTCAAACAATGGCTCGGCACCTAAAACACCTGCCCCTCCTAATAAAGCAGCTGCCCATGCCAGCAATAACAACAATAGCAATGGACGTGTCAAGATTTCGCCTTTGGCGCGTAAACTTGCCAGCGAAAAGGGCTACGATATTAGCCAGATTGAGGGAAGTGGCGATCACGGCAGAATTATTAAAAGGGACATTGAAAACTTTACTCCAGCAGCTCAACCTACAGCTCAGGACTCAGCAGTGGCAACCGCTCCTGTGGGCACCGAAAGCTACGAAGAGATCAATGTATCGCAAATGCGCAAGACCATTGCGAAACGCTTAGCAGCAAGCAAATTTACGGCACCTCATTTTTATGTAACCATGGAAATAAGAATGGATGCCATTATGAAAGCCCGCAAGCAGATCAATGCAGTAGCTCCAGTAAAGGTGTCGTTCAATGATATTATTATCAAAGCGTCGGCTTTGGCGATTAGAAAGCACCCAAAAATCAATGCTTACTGGCTAGAAGACAAGATTCGTTACAACAACCACATCCACGTAGGAATGGCAGTAGCAGTAAAAGATGGCTTGTTTGTACCAGTGGTTCGTTTTGCCGATAACCTCACTTTCTCGCAAGTAGCCACTACTACCAAAGACTTGGTAAGTAAAGCTAAAGACAAAAAACTACAACCTGCCGATTGGGAAGGGAGTACTTTCTCGGTGAGTAACCTGGGGATGTTTGGCGTAGAAGATTTTACGGCTATCATTAACCCGCCCGACTCTTGTATATTGGCAGTAGGAGGAATCAAACAAACGCCAGTAGTAAACGATGAAGGGCAAATAGAGGTAGGAAATATAATGAAGGTGACGCTATCGTCTGACCACCGCGTGGTAGATGGTGCTTTGGCAGCTTCATTCCTCAAAACATTGAAACAGATGATTGAAAACCCTTATATGATGTTGGTGTGATTTAGTTAGTAGTCGGGAGTTGGGAGTTGGGAGTGGCTGACGCACGCCACAAAATTGTCAATAAGACAGCAACATGGGCGACGAGCAACGGTACTGGCGCAGCCATCAAATAATGGCTAAGTAAATGGCATTGGGCTATGGTATCAAAAACGGCTGATTATTAGTTCTCAAGTTCAAGGGCTAACTTTTGGATAACAAAAAAAATCGTGTATATTTGTCTACCTGCTGTTTGTTTTTCCCAAAACACAACACAGGTACCCATAAGTTAGTTATTACTGATAAATAATGAGTTTAGTTTTTTTCATAGTGTTTCATAGGAAAACCACTTCTATATTGAAGTGGTTTTTTATTTGGTAGACACACAAATCACCCACCCCTTAAGTAAAACTACTAAAATAACCTGAGCCATTTGACTAATCTTGTAGCCCCAGACTTCTTGAAAAAATATGTCCATAGCTTTGGCTATGCAAATATTTTTTCAATCGCCTAAAACTAAAATATTGCACCAAATTAGCCGTTGGCAGAGCTCGGCACAGCAAAGCTGTAGCCATCGGTTTGGCTCATTTTATTTTTTCCGTTTTACTTATCATCAGGCAAACCTGATTAGTCATTCGCTTCATTGCAAATATAAGAAACGAGTGCTTAACCTGGTTGCCTGTTTGAGCGATCAATGCTATACTTTGTGGGCTTACTGCCACCACCCCAAATAACAAGAAGTCATTTGATGCCCTCTCTAAATATTTTTGTGAAATTTAATCGCCAATGCACTAGCCAAACAATATAACATACAATCTTCGCCAAATAAAAGTAATGCTTGGGCATTTTAGACTATTATTTTTTTTATAGATAAATTATTTGGCAAAACAGGAAAAACCTTCGTTTTTTCTTATTTTTTTGAAACCGTACACTTTTTTATAGCAGATAAGTCTTGATTTTTTTAATAGTTTTACAGCATAAAAATAGCTGCTAATCTGCTAAGTTGTAGAATAAAACCTGGTTTCGTTTCCCTCAGGCATCCGTTCATTTCCCCGAATCAAGTTCGGCTCGCAGCTCCGAGCTTGCCCTCGGAGGATCATGGATTTTCTTTAGCTAAAAAAACGAACCAAAAAAAGCTCCGAATCAAGTTCGGCTCGCAGCTCCGAGCTTGCTCTCGGAGAGTTCAAGCACCACCGCTGTAGTTTGTCTGGCTAAAATTTGTTCCATTACGCCGAACCGCAGGGCGAAGCCCAAGCTCTGCCTTTTCGGCTAAACAGCTCAAACATTCCCTCGTTCCTCGGTCAGTGATCTGTTTTTACGGCTTCATTTCTCAAATTTCCCCGAAGGCAAGTTCGGTTTACAACTCCGAGCTTGTACTCGGAGGATTTTCAACTTAACGCCCACAAACTAAGGCGGAAAGTAAAGACGCTGTTTTTCAAGCACTTTTGGTAATGATAAAATTAAACTCTACAAAAGTATTAGTAGTGAAAAATTAGTGTACGGTTTTGAATGATGTTAACAAACGCTGAAGATATGGCTTATTATGATAGAAAAATTCGCCAACACTTAGACAAGGGTTCAGCCTTTACTTCTTTCAAACGTTTGAGAAGTATTTTCATTAGGTCACCAGCAGATGACCACCCCTTCGCCTCCTTAGTTTTGAGGAGGCAAAAACCCTCAGTATTGAGGGCAAACCCTTTGCCCAAAGACGATACATTTGTTCATCAATATTACAATACATCACTTAACCTATTATTGAATGAACTTAGTTAAAAATCTTCAAAAAAATGAGGCAAAGGAAGTCCTCAACCAAGTAATCACAAACAACACTCCCCATCAGCAAAACAATGTGTCGGCAACTGGCAATGAAAACACCAGTTTTGGCGAAGTGGGCGGCGATGTAACCATTTATGCCGCTGGAATGCCTCAAGAAAAAGAAGTTTTTAAAGACCCTACCGAAAATTTCACCCTGCAAGAAAACGTGCAACCTTTGTATATGAACGAGGAGGCTTTGCAGCAAACCCTTGCCGAGATGTATCAAGAAAGAATTATTTTTTTGGGAGGCAAGTCGGGTAGCAATGTGGTGGCAACATTGCACAACATTATAAAAAAATATGAGCCTGATGCTCCTCAAGAACATCGTTGGTTATCGTTTTGGGGTAAAAACAACGCCCAACGCAACATTTACCTCGATTCGGTGACAGAAGAAGCCTTTCCCCAAAATGCCTTGGTAGCCATTGACATTACCAAAAACAAAGCGTCGGATACCTTTCTCAAATCTATAGTAGAAATGCCCGAACAAGGCGCCATTGAGATAAAAAATACCTTGAGGGCAAAAAACTTGACCATTATCTGCTATTTCAACGACACACGACAAGTACAAACGCTTACCAACCAAAAAAAGGGCAATTTTAGTTTTCATTTTTGGGATACTTCGCCCCCTATCAACACCATTCAAGAGTTTATATCAGCCTTTGACTACTCAAAGCTATACGACAAGAACCACTCTGTATTTAAATATATATTGTATGTAGCTACGTTTTTTCCTCGCACCAGCCCCAAAGAGTTTAAAAAAATAGTAGATGTGTTGTTGTCTGAAAAAAAGGACGAAATATTGGCAGATGCTACCCGCGAAATGAGCGACAAGGACGAAATACTCAAGCGCACGGAAGCCCTCAGGACCCGAAGCCTGCTTTATTTGTGGGAGCAACAAACCGACGATTTTTTCGAAGCGTGTGGGCTTGCCATAGAGCAAGAGAACGATTTGCAAAAGGTAGATTTTGTCGATGCTAGAGATAGGGAGGCTTACAAACATTATTTCAAAAGTAAAATGCCTTTTTTCTTGCTCGAACAGTTCGACAATTTGGTAAATTCTGGGTTGCCTTTTGCCCCCGATACCTCCGACCAAACCATTGAGTATTTTATCCAGATTTCTTGCGAACTTGCCAAAAACGATCCCCATTTTTACGGCACCAAACTACTGCACAAAGTATCAGGTCTTTTCAAGTCTTTTGCTACCAATGAAGACTCCCCAACCGACATAGTCTCTACCCTTCGCCTGTTTTTGGTGGAGCTTACTTATGCCATGCTCAAGCTAGACAATATGCTGTTGACCGAACGCATAGAGTTTTTCTTGTTCGAACACCTCGACTACCGCTATGAGATCAATAAAACCCCACGCAACTTGTTGGCAGACATTACTTTTGAGCTGAAGGCAATGGAAGGCTTTGACAAGTACCGTTGGATTGAACTGATGATGGGATTGGGCAAAAAAGAGACAAAAAACATAGCATATTATCTCTTGTTGAGGTTGGCAGACAGTTACCAAGAAAATCCCCAAGACTTGTACGACTTTCTTGAGGAAGGCATAGGCGAGTGGTTGCCCAAAAGCGAAAAAACAACCCCATGGGAACAAAAAGAGGCACAAACCAGCATCGAGAGCTATTCTCTTTCCTTCATTGTTGATTATTGGGGTTTTTATAAGCTCGATGAGTTTAACCTGCTCGCCCACGTCAACCCTCACCTCTTGGCAAGTTGGCTGTTTAACTCCAGGTTAGAAATAGGCTACCACAACCGATCTAAATATTTGCCCCTGAGAGACATCAAACACGATGGCAGCAAGCAGGGAAATGTATTGAGTGTTGATCAAAAAAACATTTGTCGAGTGATTGACAAAGCCCGTGCTATTCTGACCGAAGTTTGGTTTAGAAAACTCACCTCGCTAGAAACACCACAAGAACCAGTAAAGGGTAACAAGCCCGCCAGCCAAAAGTATGTAGAGTTGTTTGTGCAATATGCCAATCGGGAGCAAAAACTTGCCCTTATCGAGGGGTGGGAAAAGCAAATACAAGACTATAGCGTCCAAATTAGAAACTTGGATAGGCACGACAAGAAAAAACGAAAACAGCAAAGGCAAGAGATTCTGATAAAGCAAGAAAATTTGCGAGATTTAAAAGGGCAGTTTAGCAAGTTGGCGGGTGTAAACCTTACCTCAAAAAAAGGTTGCTTCCCATTGGTTGGTTTATTCGCAAAACTCACTGGAATGTAATGATGAAGGACATGAAAGAACCACTCGAAAGAATCAAACGTTTGGTAGGGCAAGGGCGTTTAGATACCGCCATTGGTGCGTTAAAAGAGCTATTGTTGGCGCACGATATGCTCAACGAAGCCATCCTACAATCGGGCAGGCTTACCTTGTTACAAAAGCAACTAAGGGAGGGAACTATAGATTGGAACGATGCCAGTATTACCCATGTAAACATCATGGAGGCTATTTTGGGTTTGGTAGATATAATGGAAGAAGAAGACTTGAAATTGCCCGAAAAGGCTAAAAATAAAAACCACGAGGCAGCCAAAACCGAAAACAATATACAAGTAACTGGAGACAGCAACATGGTTTTTGGGAGCGTGAAAGGAAACGTGAATAATCATAAATAACCCTTCTAGAGAACAATTTAAAACTTGCGTGATCATTTACGCAAGTTTTAATAAGCCCTTAAACCAACACCCAAATGAACAAAAACACCGTTATTTTTTCCGCTTTTGCCGATCCACACGAAAACCTGCCAAGCCTCAACAAAGAAAAAAACGCCATGCAAGACGAGTTAGCCTCCTTGGAGACTCAAGGAGTACTCAGGCACTTTAGTCGGTCAGGGCTAGACTTACCTGCTTATTTTGAATACCTGCAAAACTTGAAAAACCAAGTAACTATCTTTCACTTTGGAGGGCACGCCAACTGGCAAGGGTTGAGGTTGCAAGACAAAGCGGCTTTTTTTTACCCCTTGGCAAACGAGTTAAGCCAAAAAAATCCAACGTCGCTCAAGTTAATCTTTTTGAATGGTTGTTCTACCTATGCCCATGTAAACGCATTGTTTGATTTGGGGCTAAAGGTGGTGATTGCGGCAAAGGTGAATATAAGTGATGCAAAAGCGGCAAAATTTGCCCAATACTTTTATAAAAACCTAGCGAAGGGAGCTTCCATACAGGAAGCCTTTGCCAGTGCTCAAAACTTTATTGAAGCGGCTGAAGAGGTAAGCAAAAAAACACGATTGGCAGAAGCCCCCAAGCGATGGAGCAAGGTTGAGGACTCACCTCACGCAAAGCTCGAAGACGAAGGGTTTGATTGGGGGCTCTATTTTCTTGACGAACAAGCGCTAAATTTTAGGTTGGTTCAAGCACCCAACCACCAAGCAAATGGACAACCATCTGTCGAGCAACAAGCATTTTTGGCAGAAGAAATCAAGATAAAAAAGTGCCTCGACAAAGCTAAGTTGGAGAAAGCCCTGACGATGACTCAAGAGTTGTTGGTAAAACATAACTTGTATGATCAAGCCTACGAGCAACAAGTGATTATCACTTCTGGAAGTTATCACAGCCTAAAGCTCAATCATCATAAAGGCTTAGTCAATGAAAATGACTATAAACAGCAAGTGATTGACATCGCAAAAGTCATCAGCAAAATATTGGAGGAGGCAAAAGAAGAGCTTTAGAATTACGAACCTTATTTAATTACGAATGGCGCGAGGCATAGCTGTTTGTTGCTTTTGTTCAATTGCTGCGCTGCGCTTAAAAACTAAAGCGCGTGTGTCTTCGAGAATCGAGTTTCTAAATCCTCCGAGAACAAGCACGCCTGCTCTCCGAGTACAAGCTCGGAGCTGTAAGCAGAACTATATTCGTGTTTTTTCGAGTTAAAGCTTTGGCTTTAGGGTTGCATTTTCAGAATTTTGACTAAAAATCAAGTTTTGGAAATCAATACTCTGCAGTGATTTTAGTCAAAGTTGATTACTAACGATCAGGTGCTTATGAATTTAAAAACTCTTTAAATGCGTGTGTAGGTGTAAAACTGAAACCCACTTAAAAATAAGACGAGTATACAGGTTTATCATAAACTACAGGTTTTCAAGTGTTCACAAGGTAAACATTTACTCGAATCAGCTTCTAACTACGCTTTTTATAAGTTGCTAAAAATCAACGTGATAGAAAAAGTGTAGTTACATGTCAAACAGGGTGTACCTAGAACCTTGCACCTAGTCCCTAGAACCTTGTCGGGGCTATGGACTATTGTTATAAGAAAGCCCTACTTATTTTTAGGGGTTTCGAGTGCCCTTCGGAACAGTTAAAACAATGAGGGTATCACAAACTCCCGCATTGTCACCCGCCTCATTTATTTTAAAACCACTCGTCTATCGTGCAAACAAAAAATTCTTATATTTGAATTTCATTCTTATGGCACATGAGCAAAACAGTAAATAAGATACATTTTATTGCCATTGGTGGCAGCGTCATGCATAACCTAGCAATTGCGTTGCACCAAAGGGGACACCAGGTAAGTGGTTCGGATGACTATATTTTTGACCCTTCGAAGGGTAAACTTGCCCAACACGGCTTGTTGCCTGAAGAGTTTGGTTGGTTTCCGGAAAAAATCACCGATCAAACCGATTTTGTGGTGTTGGGCATGCATGCTCGCCCTGATAACCCTGAACTAAAAAAAGCCCAAGACATGGGTGTCAAAATATATTCTTACCCTGAGTACATCTACCAGAGTTTTGCTGACAAGCAAAGGGTGGTAGTGGGTGGCAGCCACGGCAAAACCACCATTACGGCCATGCTCTTGCATGTGTTTAAGTACCACGGTTTGCCTTGCGACTATATAGTGGGGGCACAATTGGCGGGCTATGACTCTACGGTAAAGATAACGGCTGATGCTCCTGTGGCCATTATAGAGGGTGACGAGTACTTATCATCGCCCATAGATCGTACTTCTAAGTTTTTGCATTATCGCCCGCATGTGGGTTGTATCACGGGTATTGCCTGGGACCATATCAATATTTTTAAGACTTTTGAAGCCTACACTCAGGTGTTTGCTCAGTTTGCCGATACTTTTGTAGAGGGAGGCAAACTGTTTTTTAATGCACAAGATCCAGAATTAGCTACTATTTGCAGCAAGCAAAGGCAAGGGCTCACCCAAACGCCTTACCAAGAACATCCCCATAAAATAGTAGATAACCAAACCGTATTGCTGACCGAACAACACGGGGAGGTAAAGGTAAAGCTGTTTGGCAATCATAACATGCAAAATTTGGCAGTAGCCAAGGCAATGTGCCTGCAGTTAAACCTGAGTGAAGCTCAATTTTATGAGGCGATTCCGTCCTTTATGGGGGCTTCGCGCCGAATGGAAAAGATTGCGGAAAGCAATGGCAAGGCGGTTTTCAAAGATTTTGCTCACGCGCCTTCTAAGGTAACGGCCACTACTCAGGCGTTGAAAAAGCAATACGCCAACCGGAACCTGGTGGCTTGCCTGGAGCTACATACTTTTAGTAGTTTGAATAAAGATTTTTTAGGACAATATCACCATGCTTTACAAGCGGCTGATACGGCAGTGGTGTTTTTTAATCCTGAGGCAATTGCGCTTAAGAAACTAGAGACTATTAATGCCGATGACATCAAGGCAGCCTTTGGACAAAGTAACTTGACGGTGTTTGATCAGTCAGCTCAATTGGTTGACTTTCTGCACGCTCAGTCTTGGGGTGCTACCAACTTGCTCATGATGAGTTCGGGCAATTTTGATAATTTAGACCTTAAGCTGCTGGCAGAGGAGATTGTGATAGCGGGGAAGTAATTAAATGATGGCTTTATGGTTCAATGGTTTTATGGTTTCGCGATGCGCTGCCCAAAGGCTAACAGCTAACAGCCAACAGCTAGAATAAAAAGGAATTAAATAAAAATCAACCTGAAGCAAACAAATCAGGTGAAGCTATAAATTTATGCAACATACACTCAACCTGAAAAACCCTTTGGTTTTTTTCGACTTAGAAACAACTGGTACCAATATCGCCAAAGACCGTATAGTAGAGTGGGCTTTTATAAAAGCGCTGCCTAATGGTGAAATTGAAAAAGATGTAAAGAAGATTAACCCTGAAATGCCTATTCCGATTGAATCTAGTTTGGTACATGGCATTTATGACGAACACGTAAAGGATGCACCTACTTTTAAGAGCATTGCCAAAAATTTGGTGAAGTTTTTAGAAGGTTGCGACTTAGCCGGCTACAACATTGTACGCTTTGATGTGCCTGTATTGGTAGAGGAATTTTTGCGGGTAGGGGTTGACTTTTCGGTGAATAACCGCAAGTTGGTAGATGCCCAAAAGATTTTCTTTATGATGGAGCCTCGCACGCTTACGGCGGCTTATAAGTTTTATTGCAACAAGAGCCTAGAGGATGCACACACTGCCGAGGCTGATACAATGGCTACGCTTGAGGTACTCAACGCCCAAATTCACCACTATGAAGGGGTAGAGATCAAAGACAAGGAAGGTAAATCTTTTGTGCCTGTACACAATGATGTAAACAAACTGCACGAGTTGGTTAACGACAAGATTGTTGACTTTGCCGGACGCATGGTGTTTAACGACAAGGGACAAGAGGTATTTAACTTTGGTAAGTTTAGAGGCAAGCCTGTAGAGTGGGTGCTGGAGCGTGAGCATGGTTATTATGACTGGATGATGAAGGGTGATTTTGCTTTGGATACCAAGCGTAAGTTGACTGAAATTAAGTTACGAAAGTTTAATAAGAAGTAGGTTAATTAGTTCATAGTTGGGAGTCCATAGCCTCTACAAGGTTCTAGGGACTAGGCGCTAGGTTCTGGGTACACCCTGTTCCATCGGCAACTAACAAATTCATAGTATGCTTATTTTCAGTGGCTTATGAATTTGTTAGTTAAAAATTAGGGTTGTACGAAGTTTTAAAAATCTTTGATATACAGGGATTTACATATAAATCAAGGTGTTAATTGTAGGGGCAATCCCTTGCTGTAATGCAATGGAAGTTCGCGGTTTATCGGAATGGTCGCCCTAGCAAAGAACAAAAATGAGCGTATACGCCACCTTTTAAAAGTGAAAACAACCTTTTTTTTGTCCGCTTTAACCTTGCAAAATACTTATTATCAATTGATTACAAGACTTCGTACACTCCTAGTTAAAAATTGGGAGTCGGCAGAGTTTACAGCTTCAAGTCCTTAGATACCGATGAATATCGGTGCTTTTAGTCTAAGGGCTAAACACCAATAACGAAACCAGGTAGGTGCTACCGACTCCTAACTAACAACTATAGGGCTTTCTTATAATAAAGTGAGAAACCTCTCGGAAGCTTGCAAAGCACAAGGTTTCAGTCGGGCGTGGAGACACTGCCCTCTGAGGACAAGCTCGGAGCAGGCGAGGCGGAGATACTGATGAATATCGGTGCTTTTGGTCTAAGGGCTAAACACCAATAACGAAACCATGTAGGTGCTACCGACTCCGGACTAACAACTATCGACTAACTCACAAATATGATAAAAATTACTTTGGCTTCTGGTTCGCCTCGCCGCAGGGAGTTACTTGCGTCGTTGGGGGTTAACTTTGAGGTACGTACCAAACCTATAGATGAGTCGGTGGGCGATGCTCAACCACCACACGAGGCCGCCCAATACCTTGCGCGCCTTAAGGCTCAAGCTTTTGAGGATGATATTCTACCCAATGAGTTAATTATTACCGCCGATACGGTGGTGATTCATGGCGATAAAATATTGGGCAAACCCCAGGATAAGGCACACGCCCAACAAATGTTACTGGCGCTCTCTGGCGACACGCATGAGGTGGTGACGGGGGTTTGTATTTATTACCAACATAAGTATGAAGTTTTTGCCGAAACTACTCAGGTGGTGTTCAAACGTCTTACTACACAAGAGGTCAATTATTATATTGAACATTATCAACCGTTTGACAAGGCGGGGGCGTATGGTATTCAGGAGTGGATTGGAATGGTGGGCATTGAACGCATCGAGGGCGATTATTATAATGTGGTAGGCTTGCCTTTGCAAAAAGTATACGCCAGGCTTAAGGCAATAGCCCCTGAAATATGGGGCTAACCCAGCCCTCGGTTGTGAGCCACTACTTCTTCTAAAAATACTTGAATATGCAGTGCCTGAGGGTTTTTCTTAGGAATGATGGGCTCGTATTTTTTGTGCGGATACTCCAAGGTTGTCCAACACGGTTTGCCTTGTTGGTTCAATATTTTTATGCCTCGACGGGTTCTTTTTAAACCATATATTTCTTTGAGGGGGATGTGGATGTTGCGCAATCGTTGGTTATAGCTAAAGGCATACACGAGGTGCTCTTGGGTAATGTGGATGTGATGCAGGGCAAAACGTTGTTTGTTTTTGAAAAAAAGGTCTAAGGAATACACCAGGCCTAAGACTCCTGCCAACCCAAACATAGGGATACCAAAAAACGAAATGGCTCCGGCACTTGCACCTGCCACTCCTAACATTGCCCCTGTCCAGTCTAAAGGCAGGGTTCCTATTCCTTTCATCCCGGTTTGGGGTACAATAAAACGACGTTCATGCTTAATTTCGGCAATAGGGTTTGCCCAATGGTGTGCTTTGATAGAGGGCAAGTCGGGGTAGATATTGGGCTGGTGCTCGTTTACTGCTACTACTTGCTTCAAAAACTGGACAATGTTGCCATATTCTTCGGTGTTTTTGGGAACAAGCAATTGCCCTGCCTGACTACCTGCAGCATGGGTACTTTTGATCAACAAGCCTTGGGGGATTTCTTCTACAAAACCAATGTCTTTGAGTGCCACCATCAACTGATGGGCTTTGTCTCTAATATAACTAGACTCAATGGCAATGTCGTTGGTGGTTTTGCCAGCAAACAGGTTTACCAGCTTCATAATAATATACACCCCAAAGCCCAACTGAAAAAGGGTAAGCCAACCCTGCACTCCTGTAGGGATGATTCCTGCACCCAACGCAAAAAAATTAATGACCCAAATCCCACCCAAACCTACATAAAATTTGGCTTTAGGGTGTAAGCCTTTGGGCTTGTAAAAGTACTTGCCCAGGGGAATCGGTACAGACTTGAATTGTTGTTGGTTTGATAAAAACACCTCTTCTGCCAATGCCAAGGCTTTGTCTACACTTTTGGTCAGTTGGCGCTGGCGGGCTTCGTCTACCAGGCGGTCGTAGTGTTTCCAAAAGTGAGGGGGTTCGTTGAAACTCTCAGCGTTAAGGTCATCGTTAGCCAAGGGGTATTGTTGCCACAATTCATCTCCCTTTTGTGTCAGGTTGCTCTCAATAGCAGATAATTGATTTAAAGAAGCCTCTTCCATATTGAGTGTTGTTGTTGGGTGTATTCTTTTATATGCAACGATGCCAAACCTGTAAGTGTTTGTGGCAAGGAACAATTTATTAATGATTCAACAGATGTTTCCTTTGTTGGTAATTATAAGGAATGGTGTAAAAATAAATTTCTATAGTTTAATAAAATATTTTGTTGCTAGACACGGCAAAAAATCGGCTAATAGCAGCGCTATTCGGCTATTTTTTAACAAAGTATAGCCTCAAAAGATGAGGTTAAGAATGTAAATTTATTTTGGTACCATTCCTAAGTGGCCACCTCATATAAAAACAGTCGCAGGGCGGTATAACCTTTCATCTCTTGAGGCAATATTATTTCATAATTGTTGGTTTTATCTAAGTCTTGCCAACTTTCGGCTCCCCCTCGTCCTACCAGTTTTATTCCTTTTTTGTGTTGCAACAAGGCTTCTATTTGATTGTAAGGTACATATACAATGGCCTCTTTAATATTGTAACAGTACTGTAAACGATATACCAAACGCCGTACCTCAAGCCTCACCTGAATGTCTACTTTTCCTTCCAGTGAATTTTTGTCAGGAAAATAACCAATAACAATCACCCCAATGGCTAACATCGTACTGATAGACGCCCAATGAAAGTTAGCTAGCAATAAAACTATAGCAGTCGTTGCTAACACACCAAAAACTACCACCACAGCAGTGGAGGGTTCACCTTGTTCAATGTCGCTGTCTGCACAATCAAACTTGGGTACTTTTGTCCAGTATTTGGCAAGCAATTGAGCGACTTTATCTTCGGATTTTACGGGAGTACGCTCTACGGGTTCACTTTGTTCCGCTTTTGCCTCCTCAATTAGCCGTTCATAAGCCTTCCAAAAATCCTCATCAAAACGTTGGGGATTCTGACGTTGCCATTGTTGTTGCCATAAGGCATTGCTTGGTGGTTCTATTGGTTTATTCATTGTGTATCGTTTTTTTTGATCTACTTATTTTTTTATCATTTTTCAACGAGTTCTTTGTTGATGACTATGCCTCACCAACTCTTGCAAAAAGAACTTTATACGATTAAAATCGGCCATGTCTTTGTATAACAACACAGGGTAAAACACCCCTTTGGTATTACCTTGCCATGTTTCTTGCTTTTTATGTCCTACTATTCTTACCACTTCCCCTTCTTCTTGTAGTCCTGCTATCCAATCATAACGTATCTTGACAGTATTATAAGTCTTTGCCTGATCGCCTCTGAAATGATATACTAACTGATGTGGTTCAACGACAATTTTTATTTCCAAGGCTATCTTTTGGTCTGGCTTGTTACTCGCAGAGCTTAGCATTTTTATCAAGATGGCAATCATTGCCACTACCATGCACCCAACGGCAAGCTCCAAAACACCTGTGAATAAGGCAATTGCTCCCGTCGCCAACGCAAACAATGACGTAATTAAACTCAGAGAAACGCTACATCCCGCATTGTTCTCTGGTGTATGTCTTACATAATGTAATTCGGGTAACTTATTCTTATTCACCCAATATTTGGCAACAAGTCTTTTGGCGGTATGGTTTACAGGCACAGGGGCAATCACAGGTTTATTCCGGAACAACATCCTGGACTGTTCAATTAACGCCTCATAATCTGCCCAAAAATCCGGTATGTAGTTTCTGTATACTTGCCACATACCAGCTGCCTTGTTTTCTAACTCGTGCGGATTTATTTTTTTCATGAGGGCTATTTTATGGGCTACTTGTCTGATTCACCTTCATCACATCTTGTATAAAGTGTTTTACCCCATCAAAGTAGGCCACCTCATTACTAATAGTCAAATGAAAGTAGGGTTTATGGTGATTGTCGTACCAGGGTGTATCATTATCACACCAAATGGTCATTCTCCGCCTCGCCTGCTCCGAGCTTGTCCTCGGAGGGCAGTGTCCACACTGCCCGATCGAAACCGCAAACTTTGCAATTCTCAACAAAGTTGCTCATTTTTTATAAGAAAACCCTGCCAGTAGGAGTGAAAGCTAACAATTCATAATCTATCAAATGAATACGAATCAGCAGGCACTATTATAAAATCAATGATTCGAATATCTATGAGCCGTTACTTCCCCGAATACAAGTTCGGTTTACAACTCCGAGCTTGTATTCGGAGGATTTTCAACTTAACGCCAACAAAATAAGGCTGAGTCCAGCTGACGCAACCATTGTTACTCGACCTTTATAAAAAAACAAGTACCTTTCCTAATAGTATCTAATCACATACATTCTCGCTTAGGGGTTTAATTGACGGTTAGATTTTGCTACTGCTGATAAAAAATCATATATAGGTGGATGTTGGGCTATACCAGCCGGAATAACCACTTTGTTGTACGTTCTACCGGAAGCATCGTACCAAACCTGCCCTTGTGGGCTTACCAACTGTATGGTTTGACTCTGATTTTTTCTTACATTTATCACTGTAGCATAAGGCACTTGTACGGCAATTACATATTGCTTACTTGGGCTGTATGCTACTCGCTTGGTACACGTCAAACCATCAAGGGCAAAATCAAAACTGTAATACGCAGTATACTTTTTGCTTCTAAAACTTCTCCTAATGAACATTGCCAATATTGCTCCCAAGAGAAAAATCAAAAACTCTTTAAACAACAAGGCAATTAGGCTAAATAACATAACTCCAACAAACAACATCACCTTTAATAAAGTAAAGCACCCCCTTACACTTGCTCGCTTTCCTTCTATACAAGTAAAGCTCCGCTGATTGGGTAGGTATTGCCTTGTCAAATCTGCCCAAACCAAATAAGGGGCAACCATCCCCAAAGGTAAAGAAGCAGGTGCTTGCATCAACGCCTGTTGGTTTTGTTTTGCCTTTGCCAGTATGCTTTCATAATCTGCCCAAAAATCCGGTATGTAGTTTCTGTATACTTGCCACATACCAGCTGCTTTCTCTTCTAATTGATCTACATCTTTTTGATCTACATCTTTTTGATCTATATCTTTCAAGATGGTTTTATTTTATGGTTGTTTCATCCGGTTTGCATAATTTGCATTGATCACATCTCTTATAAAAGACGCCACTTGATTGAAAGCCACTATGCGTTGGTCAATCATCAGGTGAGAATGAGACTTACGGTCGCTGTCTACCCATTTCGTCCCACTTTTTGGCTGAATGCGCACCCCTTGTTCTTCAGTATATATATAGCCAATGGTTTTGTAAGGAATTTGTAACTGCCTTACCCGTGGTTTTAATTGGCTGTTTTGATATACTGCTTTTTTTTCATAAGTGATATAATCAGGCGAAAACTCATAACTATAGTAGAGGATAGGCACAGCTCGGCGGTCAGCAGAGTCTTTGACACTAAAAATAGTGATCAAAATAGCCACACAAATTATTGACACTAAGTAGTAAGCAAAGAAAAATGTAAGTACAGCCGTTAAGCTGATTAAAAAGAGTCCTAGCAGCTTTACCATATCAGCACAACCTTCTGGCGCTACCTGTCCTGGAGTCACCATTTCCTCGTGGTATTGTAGCTTCAAAGGCAGTTTGTCCCAATAGGGTACCATGAGCTTTACCCAAGGCAAATAAGCATGTTCGGCAGTAACAATTGTGGCTGTTTGCTGGGTTTGTGCTACGGCTACAGCTACAGGTGCAGTTGCTTGTACTTGTTGCTGCCTTAGTTGCCCCTGGCGGGCTTTTGCCAATAGTTGCTCATAGTCTGCCCAGAACACTTTTAAGCGTTGTTTTTTCCGGGTTGAGTGAAGTTGTGTCACTCCTTGAGCATATTCCCGCCATTTTTGCGCGGCTTGATGTTCTAGTTGATTCTGATGTACGTTTTCCATCTGCTTGTTTTATTGCTTACGTAAATAGTTGTACGACACTATATCACTGATAAAGGACAATACCTCGTTAAAGGCACTAAAACCTGAAGGTACCTTTAACTCTATGATTTGCCCTTGTTCTCTGCCCGATACCAGAAAACCATCCTCAACTCTCCACATATTCTGTACGTTTTCGTATTTCAATTCCCTCGTTACTTGTCTATTTGTGTGGTCTACCTCTGTCACTTTTAGCGCATAATGGTTTAACGAAATAAAGACTGTTTTTTGGGGAGGTTTATCGTAGTCATAGTCATAGTCATTGGCATCGTGTAGTTGGGTAGGTTTCTCTACCCACCACCACAACACCAATGCAGTAACCGTAGGCAATGTAAATATAAGCGCCTGAAAGAAACCCGTAAAAGCAGCTATTAAAGACCCCACCACCAGCCCTCCTGTCAACAGCATAACCACACACCCTCTTAAAACAATTTCTCCTGCATTGACAGTTTTATTGTCATAAAAGATTCTTTTTGCCTCAAAAGGCGTATGCCAGGATTGATAAAACCTGGTCATCAACACATCTTGTATACATAAGGTAGTAGGCTGTGTTTCCTGAGTATTTAAAGAGAAGTCCTTTTGAGCGCTCACCGCTTGTCTTTGCTGAATCAAGGGTTCATAAGTTGCCCAAAATTGAGCTTCAAAAGTGTTGGAAAGGGGCAAATCTGTTTTGACTTGTTGCCAATAGCTTTGCCATAGTTGCTTTGCCTGACCGTTTAGTTCAGCATATGTCATCTGTTGTGGCATTAGTTTGATACTTATATAACCACATAAACGAGAAAAAAGCGAGGCAGGTTGAGAAAAAAAACGGGATATACTTTACTAATCTAACCCACGCAAATCTACTGGTACTACAGTAGACACTCCCTGCTCACGCATGGTTACACCATACATTAGGTCGGTGCTTGCCATGGTGCGCTTGTTGTGGGTAACAATGATAAACTGGGAGTCTTTGGAGAAGGTCTTGATGATTTGGTTAAATTTCTCAGTATTGGCGTCATCCAGTGGGGCGTCTACCTCATCGAAAATACAAAAAGGCGCTGGCTTGAGCAAATACAAAGCAAACAACAACGAAGTGGCAGTGAGGGTCTTTTCTCCTCCCGATAGCTGGTTAATGGTCAGTGGGCGCTTGCCCTTGGGTTTGGCAATAATGTCTATTTTTGACTCTAGAGGGTTTTCCGGATCGGTCAAAATCAAGTCAGCCGTGTCTTCTTCTGAAAACAAAGAACGAAACACCGTCAAAAAGTTAGACCTGATTTTGTCAAAAGCTTCCATAAAAGCATTTTTGGCGTATTCCTCGGTTTCAGCAATGGTTTGCAACAACGACTCTTTTGACTTGAGCAAATCTTCTTTTTGCTCTACAATAAAATCACGCCTTTCTTTAGATTCTTGATACTGATCCATTGCCATAGGATTAATAGTACCAATTTTTTCAAGCTTGCGCTTAATCGTTTCTACCTCTGCCTGCAGCTCTACTTCGCTCAATTGCTCACCTTCTTTGTCTTCTTGGGGTTCGTCTTCGTCAGTAGCCAACATCAACTGGTCTATATCTACCTGAAACTCTGCCGAAAGGCGTTCACTTATACTGGTAAGGTTAATTTTAGTTTCGTGAATTTTATTCTGCAACTCATTCAAAATCACGCTCAATGATTCTTTACGGCGTTGCAATTCACGCAACTCTTTGTCAAGGTCATTGACCAACTTGCGAATGTCATAGTATTCTTTTTCGGCAGCTTTTACCTCTTCGCTATAGGGCGCTGTTTTTTCCTGAAGTTCTTCAATCAATGCATCTTGCGACTCCTGGCTGTCTAACAACTGCCCCGCTTCTACCTCTACTTGTACCAACTCTTGACGGTACTTTACCAGGCGATTTTCCAAGGTAGTCAACGTTTGTTGCTTGTAGCCAATTTCCTGATCAATGGTGGCAAGTTTGTTTTGTTGTTGATGAAAAGCAATGTTTTGCTGATTATAGCGCGACGACTTAAGTTGCAAGCCTTCGTTTTCGGCAAGCAATTGCTCCTTGAGGTTTTCTACCTCATAAGCGAGGTCTTCCAATACAGTTTTTTGATGATTGGTTTGGGGCAACAGCTCTCCTATTTCTTCCTGAAGGAGTGCCACCTTTTCGGTAATTTCTTCTTGAGCCTGCCTGTTTTTCTCTTGCAAATTGGTCAACTGCTCACGCTTGGTGCGCAGCGAAATCACTATTCCTTCACTATGGCTTGCTTCTTTTTGGCTTTCTTTGATGGCATTTCTAAAAGTTTGGTCTTGCTTTCGTTGCTGCAGGTCATTCTGCTGAAAAGAGAGTTGCGCGTCAATGTCTTCTACTTCTTGCTGCAACGATGCTATCTCTAAAGAAAGCTTTTCAAGGTTTTTTACCCGCCCAATGCGCTTGCCCTCAAAAGCTCCCACTGACCCACCTGCTGCCGCAGGATGGCGCCTTACAAATTCTCCGTTTAACGATACCACATTTACATTCAAGGTAACATCATTCAATACCGCAGGCAATGGTTGATCAGTCAGGGGCAAAAGCACCTCGTTCTCTACAATCCATACATTGGCCAATAAGTGCTCAAACAAAGGACGAAAACGAGTATCAAACTCTGCAATATCCAGGGCACACACCGCATTTGTCAAATCGGTGGGTTGCGTTGCTTTTGTAGCTTGAGGCAACAGATGATCAAGGATAAAAAAGTTGGCTTTACCTTTTTCGCTTTCGCTTAACAACCTGATTGCCTCATAAGCTTCAGCTGCATTTTGTACAATGTAATAGTTAAGGAATGGCTCAAGGTAATTTTCTATAGCTACCAGGTACTGAGGGTCACGCGTAGTAATAATATCAGACAACAAATAAGGCGTATTGTTGGTCCATTGGGCACTATTTTTTTTCAAAAACTTCAGTGCCTCCGGAAACCCCTCCATATTGTCAATCAACGACTTGGTAAGCTTATACTCATTTTGTTTGGCGTCCAGTGCCCGGTTTTTGGCTGACAACTTTACCCTAATACCTTCTACATTTTCTTCCAATGTGCTCACTTCAGCCCGTCGTTGCTCTTCTTTTTGTTGCCAGTCGGCAAGGCGAAGCTTTACCTCTGCCAAATCTTTTTCTATTTGAGTCAATTCCAATTCATAGCGTTGCAACTCTTCATTTTGCTGGCTATCGGCATTGGCTACTTTTTCAAGCGCTTGCTTTGCCGATGAAAGTTGACTTTGCTTAATTTCATAATCTTTATTCAGCTGAAAAGCCTCTTGCTCCTTCTGCTTAAAGAAGGCTTCTTTGTTCGTGGCCAGTTGTTGCACTTCAGCAGTTTTTTCTTTTTGCTCATCCAGACCTTCCTTGTAGTTTTGCAGCTCCATTTCGAGCTCTTGCCACATTTTTTCGGCAGAACCCCGCTGGGCTTCCAACTGTAGCAAACTTTGGTACACTGTATCTTTATTTTCGGTATCCTGGGCAATCTGGTCTTTGAGCGTGGTGGTTTTTTCGGTGGAGAAGCTTAACCTTTCATCTTTCAGTTTTTTCTCGTTTTCGAGGTGGCGCAACTGCCCCAAATGGTTATTGAGTTTTTTTTGTTTTGCCGAATAGTGTTGTTCATACTGGAGTACCTCTTGTTTTTTTTGCTCCAAAGTATGCTCTTTGGTAGCCAAGGCTCGTTGAATTTCGTCTTTTTTGGCAGTCTCGGTTTCCAGTTTGTCATTCAGCAACAAAAAAGCATCTCTTTCTCGCTTGATGCGCGTAGAAGCATACGAAATACTGGCTTTTTTGTATTGTTCTTTGAGCCTAAAAAAACGCTCGGCTTGTTTGGCTTGTCGCTCCAGCGAATTAAGGTTTTTCTCTATTTCTGCCAACAGGTCATTTACCCGATGAAGGTCTTTGTCTACCCCGTCCAAACGGTTCAGGGCTTGTTTTTTGCGGTTTTTATACTTCGATACCCCTGCCGCTTTTTCAAACAAACTACGGCGGGCGTTCTCTTTATCGTTGAGTATTTCGTCTACCTTCTTTAGCTCTATAATGGCATAACTGTCAGAACCAATTCCAGTGTCTAAAAACAAATCCTGAATATCTTTCAAACGACAAGGTACGTAGTTGATCATGTACTCGCTGTCGCCACTGCGGTGATAACGGCGGGTAATAGTTACTTGCGAATATTCAGGAGGCAAAATATGTTTGTTATTATCAAAGGTAAGCGAAACCTCTGCAGTACGCCCTTGTCCACGGGCACGGGTACCATTAAAAATCACATTGCTCATTTTATCTGAGCGCAGGTTTTTGGTGCGTTGCTCTCCCAATACCCAGCGAATAGCATCTACTACATTAGATTTACCACAACCATTGGGACCAACGATTCCGGTCACCCCTGTGGTAAAGTCTATATGAACTTTATCGCCAAAACTCTTGAACCCCTTTATTTCCAGTTTTTTTAATAACATTGCTACTATTCCGCCTTGTAAGTGCCTTTTTGCTTTTTTAGAGAACAGCAAATATAAAGATTAATTCGTTTTTTGATGAGATGTTTTTAAGAGTATGTTTAAAATTTCGTGTTTAGGGCAATTATCTTGATAAAAGTAATTGAAATAAGGCAAAACAAAACCTGACACACACATCTGTATCAGGTTTGGAGGTATATACAATAAGGTTTTGTCAAATACCCAGTGAAGCCAATGTTAGCTAAAACTCAAAATGTTTCCATCACCTTGCCTTACTCCTGCCAAACACCATTTTTAAATAATTGATACCACTGCTCGGTCTCAATATCACTATACAAATTCAGTTTTTTAAATACCTCTCGTGCAAATTCAATGGGGGCGATGCCATTAGCAGTTATAATATTTTGGTCGGCTGCAGCCAAAGTATTTAGATAGTATTTTTCACCCAAATATTGTGGGGCAACTCCCTTTAGGTATTGTAAATCATTGCTGGTATGTTGCAACTTATCCAAAAAGCCTTTTTGCCCTAAATAAGCCGATGCAGCACAAATGGCAGCAATGGTTTTGCCTTGTTCAAAAAGTTCCATTACTAATTGATCCAGCACGTTGTTCTCTCCCTTTTCCCAGGCAGTCCCCCCAGGCAAAATTAAAAGATCAATCTCGCTTGTATTCACTTGCTCAAGCGCAACATCAGGCACTACCTTCATCCTTCCCATCGAGTGTACAGTTTGCCCCTGAGTTGAAAAGTACAAGAGTTCACAAGCTTTGCTTTTGTTGATTTCTGGGGTAAGATAGGCAATTTCCCAATCAGAAAATCCATCAAACAGAAATACGTATGCTCTTTTTTTTACAGGCTGATTCATTTTATTTTTTCTAAAATTATTGCTGTCTATCACCTGCAATATAGTGGAGTTTTGAGCAAAAACATAAGCTGGCATTAGCAGTCAAACAATTTGGGTTACATAGAGTTTACCAATCTGCTGATTGATAAGAAATATAAAGCTTTATTTTTTTTGTCAATGGGCTACTCTATTTTTGAAAAAAAAGTAATAAACCTGTATGAAAATAGTTGTATCTCCTGCCAAATCATTGGACTTTGAAACGGCACTGCCCACCCAAAAATACACCCAGGCGGTCTTTTTGGCTCAAGCTGAAAAACTGAACACCGTACTCAAGAAAAAATCGCCGGCTAAACTCACTGAACTAATGGGCATTAGCGACAACCTGGCACAACTCAACTGGCAACGCAACCAAGACTGGGCGCTCCCATTTACTCCTAAAAATGCCCGTCAAGCTGTATATGCGTTCAACGGTGATGTATATACGGGCTTAGATGCTTATGCTATTCCCGAAGAAAAACTAGAAGCACTAGAAGATAAACTCAGAATACTATCAGGGCTTTATGGCATACTTAAGCCACTGGATTTGATTCGACCTTACAGACTAGAAATGGGTACCAAACTTAAAGTAGGCAATAAAGCCAACCTATACGAGTTTTGGAAAAAGTCAATCACTGCACAACTCAATAAGGAATTAATCGAGGGAGAATTATTTGTGAACCTTGCCAGCAATGAATATTTTAAGGCAATAGACAAAAAAGCGCTCAAAGTACCCATAGTTACACCGCAGTTTAAAGACTGGAAAAATGATCAACTCAAAATGATTAGTTTTTTTGCCAAAAAGGCCAGGGGAATGATGGTGCGTTACATTGTAGACACGGGTGCAGAAACCATCGAAGATTTGAAAGGGTTCAATTACGATGGCTATGGCTTTAGCGAACAGCATAGCACCAAACCCAACGAGTTGGTTTTTGTGAGGTAATTTTAGCCTGTTTTAAAATGCCTCAGGTCAGCACTGCAGATGAGTTTATGGTAAAACAACCTTTACCTACAATCTTTTTTAAAAAATCACCAAGGCAAATAATCGCTTTTGCAGCTTTTTAAAGGCATTTTACGCAAAAATTGGCATTTAAACACCCAGATATAAAGTTTTTTTCAAAACTTAAAAACATTTTTCATTAACGAAAAGTTACCGATTTGTGCTTATCCTAAATGGTGAGTCCCGGTGGTTATCTTGATTATAACTTCCCGGGGCTTATTTTTTGTTAACCCATGTCCTCCAATCGCTCTTGCATCAACACCTCAAAAGTATCAAGATTGAGCGCACATAACCTGCCCAAATCGTTATCCGAAAACTTACCCCTGGAAGCTCCCCCAAACACACAACCATTGTCTATAGGTAATATCAAGGCTTTATTTTTAGCTTTGGATATAATGTCTTCAATACTATTGGGGGTATGCCCATGTATTATGCGCTTGGGTTGGTCTAGCATAGCCAATATTTGCAAATCTGACAGCCTTGGCGGAAACTGTCTAATCCAAAGCATCGCCTCCCACTCCTCGAAAGGCTCCTCTTCGCCAAAATCAAATCCAGCATGCACCAAATAAAAATCGCCAGTGTCTATATAATAAGGCAAACCTCTGATAAATTCGAGGTAACGTAAATTTATTTCGCCCATTTCGTTGAGCAAGTCAGGGGTTTTCTTAAACTTGGTCATTACTACCTCAAATCGTTTTTTGTCATGCATTTCGTAGTCACTCAACAAGGTTTGTTCGTGGTTGCCCCGCAAGGCATACACTGGATACCCTTTAGCTTGCAAGTCTATAATAAAATCTATTACTCCGGCACTGGCAGGTCCTCGATCTATATAATCACCCAAAAAAAACAATTGATCTTCGGGTTGCAGTTTAATATGCTGCCACACCAACGCTTTCAACGTTTGCAAACACCCATGTACATCACTTATGGCAAACCTGCGCCCATAAGGTGGTGCAGGTATTTTCAAAAATTTTGGAGCCTCCATACAGTTATCACATTATTTTTATACAATATTTTTTCATTCCTACGCAAATTAACCCACAGAGTAGTAAGTTTGTCCCCTCTTTACTCATAGGAAATTGACAGGTCACTATGGCAAATATTATCTTACACACAGATCAACTTAGTAAAACATTTGTCCAAAATGCTGAAGCTGCTGTTCATCAGGTTTCGCTACAGGTAACCCAAGGCGAGGTACTGGCGTTGACTGGACCCAGTGGCGCTGGTAAAACTACCCTATTGAGGTTATTGGCAGGCTTGATGTTGCCAAACCAAGGTACAATCTATTATAAAGATGAGTTGGTTAATGAGTATGCCGAAGAGTTGGTACCTGGACACCCTGATATACACTTGGTTTTTCAGGATTTTAAGCTTTTTCCTCACCATACCGTTGGCGAGAATATCAATTACCAGTTAAGGTATTATGACCACACTACCCAGCAACAAAGAACAGAAGAACTTCTCCAGACTTTTCATTTGCAGGCTTTCGTCAAAAAATACCCCAGAGAACTATCGGGTGGTCAACAACAGAGAGTTGCTTTGGCAAAGGCACTGTCTGCAGAACCAGAAATACTACTTTTGGATGAGCCTTTTAGCCAAATAGATGGCATACTAAAACAAGAAATAAAGCAAGCGCTCAAGCAATTGGTCAAACGCTACAATACCACCCTTGTTTTTGTCACACACGACACCCGCGATGCCTTGTCGTTTGCTGATAAGGTAGCCCTGATGCAAGGTGGGCAATTGATCCAAACCGCTTCTCCTGAAGACATTTACCAAAAACCAACCAACCAGTTTGTCGCTCGCTTTTTTGGACTTTGCAATGTGTTTAGCAGTCAATTGTTGCCCAAAGGCTTCATCAAAAACCATAATGTAGACCAAATAGTCTGTGTTCGCCCAGAACAATTGAAAGTAACCAAAGCCAAAAAAGCGCACCTCAGTGGTCAAGTAATTCAACAACAATTCATGGGAAACCATTATTTGCTTCAGGTACAAAGCAACAATGGACTGAACCTGTGGGTGTATTCGCTCGCCTCTTTGAAACCTGGCACCACCATCTATCTAAGTATTACTGATTGGTGGGTTTTGTCTAAGGAGCCCTTGGTCAAAAAGAAGTGAGGAAAAGCCTTCTGCAATGGTGCCGCAAGAAGGCTTTGATCATTATTTGTCTGCTGTGCCCTCTTCACCTTTAGAAGCTTCCTTGGACGACTCTTCTGTTGTAGGTTCCTTGGCTTCCACTTTGGTTGTTATTGGTGTAGGCTGAGGTTGGGCAGATGCTGCTTCTTTAGATTTAGTGGCTGCCTTCTCCCTTACCAGGTCTTGGGCCGTTTTGGTAGGCGAAACTGGAGACTTTCCACCTTTGCCTATAGCATAAAACTCTTCCCTGATTTCTACCAATACTTTTTCCAAGCCTGCTACATCAGGTGTATCAGGTAAATCAGCTTTGGCGTATAAATCGTCTAAGTTATTGGCTCTCTCTTCGGCTTGTTTTACCAAATCATCATATTCAAATTCACCTTTTTTAATCTTAAGTAAGAACTCCCGATCGGGTCGTCTTACAATCAACCTGCCCTCTTTGGCTATTTCTTCTGCCATAGTGAGCAATCTAAAAGTATGCATGAGGTTTTTGGCGTCATAGTTTTTGCCATGTTCAAGTGTCCCTTGATAACGTGCATCGTTGCGCTCTTCTACCCACTGCCAATATTCTTTATAATCTTTGCAATACGACGAATACCCGTCATTATTGAATGACATATAACTCACCACCTTTTCGCCTTTGGGTATTGAACTCAAAATCACATCATTGGCATTCTCTTTTTGCATCACTCCCCGATACCCCATTTGGCTGGAAGGGTCATAATACACGGCATACATATTGCGCATGTGAGGAATATTCACCAAACCGCATTGTTCTTGGGCAAAACCTCTTAACTTGAGCCACTTACGCAAAGGAATGCTTCCTTGCTCGTATACAATGTAGCAAAAATCAAGAATTGTTTTGCGGTCTGGCGACATAGGGTTTACGATCTTTTTATTTAAACCTCTGGCTTTCTTTATCTGAGACATTGCATAGTTGCCATAAGTATTACGACAAAGTTTAGATAGAACTTGCACTTGTTTGATTTTGGCAAACAATGGGTGCTCATAAATCAAACAATCGGTCGGAATATAGAGTAACTCTAAAATATTGGGGTTATTTTTTGCCAAAAGCTCTATAAAGCGCTTGAGCTCATAATAAGTTATATCGTTCGATTCGTTATTAACCTGTGGAGTATACTCCATACCGTACAATGTTTTTTTGGGCAATATAAAAACCCCACGAATGTCGGTATCTGAGTGTGTACCATCTAGTCCATAAGCTTTACTGCCACTGATACTATCCAGCAATAACAGGTGGTTTTCTTTCAAATATGCTGTATCCATTAGCATTGATTAAATAAAGTATTTTGTATATTTTTGTATACTATCATTAAATAACTTGGCAATTAATTTTGTTTGATTTTAGGGTATTAAACCAAGGCAACAATCCATTATGAAAACATTCAATTCCATTCATCTACTCCTGCAAAAAAACTGGCTAATTTTATTGTTTTGTTGCTGTGCACCAGGCTTATTAAACGCCCAAACAGATGTAAAACCTAAAAACAACACCACAACCGTACATGGCGATACCACCAAGCCTGCGAAAGATATGACTTTTTATGCAAAAAGAATCCAGGGTTTGGTGCAAAAGTTCGAAACCAAGGCCGAACTAGGGGCTTTCTTTATTCAAATTGTTCAATCACTCTCCAAACAAGAAGCCAATAATTTTTTTAAACGTTTTGAACGTTCAGGAGAACTTGCCAAAAGGCTGTTCCCTAAAAACTCCGGTGAAATTGCTTCAGGTAGCATAAAAGACCCCAATTTAAAAACTTATGGAAAAACCATCAAGAAGACATTACGCAAAGCATCGGAAAAAATAGAAATGGGAGTATTCTTTTTGCAGCTAATGCAAGCTTCTTATAAAAAGGATGCCAAGGGTTTTTTAAAGAAAATTTATAAAAACAACCCCTCTCTAATATCTCTTAATGAACTTTTTCTTGCCGAGATCAACCATTACAACAATAACCTGGACACGGCAATGCATTACTACCAAAAGGCCTTTAGAAAATTTACCAAAATTAAAGAGGACTCTATACGAATTATAGAAAATAAAATGGCAGTAAAAGACCTCAAAGATATTGTAAGGTCAAAAATGCAGGAATGTTACAATGCCATTCAACATACTCAAAACGCCTATAGCCGACCTATTAACAACTTAGGCAAGGCTATCAATAGCGAATATGACGAATATGCGCCTATTATTTCGGCAGATGAGTCTACCCTTATTTTTACCTCAAGACGCCCTAATACCACTGGGGGAAAGCGAGATAGCAATGACAGTTTATTTCACGAAGACATTTACATCTCATACAAGTCTAAGGGCTATTGGAGCGCACCCGAAAAAATCAAAGATTTTAACACCTCTACCCATGAGTCGGGGGTGGCGCTATCGCCCGATGGCAAACAACTTTTTACCTACCGCGACAACCGAGGAGGCAACCTCTATGTGTCTGACCTTAAGGCAGACTATACCTGGTCTAAACCTCGCTCTTTGGGCAAGCATGTCAATACCATTTACCATGAACCATCGGTGACAATTTCGGCAGATGGTAAAACATTATTTTTCTCTAGCGACCGACCAGGAGGGCAAGGAGGACTAGACATTTATAAAAGTGAAAAGGGTGCCAATGGCAAATGGGGCAAAGCTGTCAACCTGGGACCTAACATTAATACTGAACAAGATGAGGACTCCCCGTTTATTCATATAGATGGTAAAACCTTGTTTTTTAGTTCACGGGGACATCGAGGAGACTCAAGTCGCTATGACTATGATATTTACCAAACCAGTTTTGAAAACGATGAATGGTCTAAACCAAAAAATATGGGGTATCCTATCAACACCATACGCGATGACATTCACTTTGTGCTTTCGGGTGATTATCGTCGTGGGTATTATTCGTCGATAAAAGGGGAAGGCTCTAACAAACACGATATTTATGTAATTTCTTTGCCTAAGTATAACATCAACAAAGTAAATGAAATTGGTTTTCAGGTGGCAGTTAAAATATTACCCATTAAATTTTTGCCAAGTTCTAAAACTGAACGTTCTATTGTGATGCTGCGAGGGGCGGTAACTGATGAGGTGTCTAAAAAACTGATAGACGCCAAAATGAAACTGATTGATGTAGAAACCAACAAAGTAGTAGACGAGTTTAACTCGGTCAATCCATCGGGGGCATACTCTACCACAATGGAAGCGGGTAAAAAATACCTGTTGTATGTGCAAAAGACCGGGTATATGTTTTATTCTACCTATTTTGATATTCCGGCAAATAGCAAGTCGAGTGAAAAAATATTGAATATTAAACTCAAAAAACTAGCAACTACTACCCCTTCCGATTTTCGTATTTACTTTAAATTTGGCAGCCGGAAAATAGAAAAATATTGCCATCCATCGCTTGACAAACTGGTAAATTTTCTGGAAACCAACCCTAAGGTAAAAGTAGAACTTGCGGGGTACAGCGATGAGTTGGGAAGCAAAAAAGGAAATGTGGGACTATCGGAAGATAGAGCAAAGGCAGTAGTAGATTACCTCATTGAGAAAGGCATTGACTTCTCACGACTTACCTATAAGGGTTACGGCAAGGTATCGCCTAAGCACCCTAACAAAACCAAACACGGAAGAATACTCAATCGCAGGGTAGAATGTAAAGTAGTAGGATATTAGTGAAATTACTTTGTAGGCCAATGTATACCGATGCAGCAAGCTGCATGTTGAGTTTTCTGGTATAAACAAAAACTGACAATTTGTACTTGGTTTGCAGCTGATAAGACCACCTGTATTGATCAATATATATGAGGTAATTTGTAATACAATCACCTTACAAACTGGCTTTAATATATATCTTTTCCGGTTAATTTTAGCTCTAGTTCATCTGCCACAGTAGCCGCTTCTATCACCATATTACGTAGTTGTTCGTCGGTACAAACATCATACTGTACAGATGCCACCAGTTCTACAAACTCTGCTTCGATAATGGCTATTTTGGTATAGCACAACTCATAATTTATCTCAAGCAAGTGTTTAAAATCAATATTGCCGTACTCGGATAAACGACAAACCGAAGAAGTAAATGTAAGCATCATCTCTCCCTTTTTTTCGGCAATTAACACTTTCACCCCCTGAAAACGTCCTTTTTGTAAAGGAATAGTAATAATAATGGTATTGTCTGAATACTCAATATAACTTGCCTTTAGTTCTTTTGCCAATTCCTGTAAATAGCCTCGAACATTCCGGTTTTCTACTGCATTTGTTATTGCCATAAATGTTTTTACCAAGTAATTTTTTATATAGAATATCAATATAGCAAAATTAGTGAGAGCATACAACCTTGCTACATTACTCCAAATCATCTCTGGAATTATTTTGATGTATAAAGAGTTATAATTATTCTTACAACGATCTAACACCTTAGTGTGTATAAGGATCGATTTTTCACATAACAAAATTCATATGATATGTTGGCAAACCTTGTTCTGGCGGTTTTTTGGGCGGTTTTTATCATATATATTGGCTCTAATATTTACCTCAATATACTTGCAGAATATAAAAATACCCCACGTCGACGTATTCGGAGGTATTACCAGGAGCTAGAGCAAGCCGCTAATTATGGCGAAGCCGCTCTGCAGGTACCTTTTCAAAACTTGCTTTATGACTACGCCAAAGAATATGGGCTTAAACTACACCTAACCAGGCTCGCTCCACCTACCGATGCTCCACCCAACCCTTTACACAAAATTACAGGGCAATGGGAAAGCATCAGCTTGTTTGCCGACTTAAGCCATGAAGTAAACCAACGCATGATGGCAGGGTATCCCAGGCAAAATATTTTATTTGAAAATACCCATACTGCTCTATTGGTTCAAAACGGTCAAAAGGTAGCTTATATAGACATGAATGACTGGAAAAAACTCCACCAATTACTACTCAAATTTGTCCAGTTCAACCCTCATCAAAAAAATAAAAATTAACGATACCCCTTTGCCTGAAGGTTAAACAACTCTGCATAGTAGCCGTCTTGTGCCAGTAACTCTTCGTGAGAACCCAGCTCTACCCGTTGCCCTTGTTTGAGTACCATGATACGATCTGCCATCCTTACGGTTGAAAAACGATGAGAAATCAACACCGCACTTTTGCCTTGGGTCAATGCGGCAAATCGTTGAAATACCTCATACTCTGCCCTGGCATCCAATGCCGATGTAGGCTCGTCTAATACAATCAGCTGGGCATCTCGCATATATGCTCTGCTCAACGCTATTTTTTGCCACTCACCCCCCGAAAGCTCCACACCATTGGCAAAACGACGCCCCAACATTTGACCATAACCATCTGGCAGTTTTTCTATCACTTTATCTGCCAGGCTTTGTTCTGCTGCATGTATAATCTTAGGGGGCTCTTCTCTCTCATCTATTTTACCAATGGCAATGTTTTCTGATACATTCATCTGAAATTTTACATAATCTTGAAAAATCACCCCAATTAACTGGCGCAAGGCAGTCAAATCATACTCTTTCAAGTCATACCCATCCAGCAAAATACGCCCTTCGGTAGGGTCATACAAACGAGTAAGTAATTTAATCAAAGTAGTTTTACCAGCGCCATTCTCTCCCACTAATGCAAGTTTTTCACCCGCTTTCAATGTAAATGAAATATTTTTCACTGCCCACTGATTGGTGTTAGGGTATTTAAAGCTTACATTTTCAAACACAAAGCCTTCCTGTATTTTCTCAGGGATAGGGCGCGATTGGGCAGGCGAAAGAATCAACGGTTTTATGTCAAAAAAATCAAACAAATCCTGAAGGTATAATGCCTGCTGAGCAATGCTGGAAAAGTCTGACAATATTTTTTGGGTAAGTTCTCTTAGGCGATTAAACGATCCGGCAAGAAACGTAAGTGTTCCGATAGATAATGTACCCTGAACAGTTTGGAACACAATCAAAGCATAAGCAACATAATAACCCACACTTCCCAAGGCATTGAACAAACCTCCCCATATAGCCCTTCGCACAGCAAGTTTCCGATTGGCGTAGTAGTACTCATAAGCCAACAACTTAAACCTTGAAGTTAAAAAATCAGACAAGCCAAAAATCTTGACTTCTTTAGCGGTTTCATCACTGGCACCTACATAGCGTAGGTAATCTAACTCTCGCCGTTCAGGAGTCCAGTTAAGGCTTAGAGAATATTTGGAACGGTTAAAGTAGGTTTCGCTCAAAAAAGCTGGAATTACAGAAATCACCAGCAATAAAATTAACCAAGGATTAAAAAACATCAGTCCTGCCCCCAAAAACAACATAGTGATAATACCTTGTGCCTGGCTCAGTATCAATGAAAGCAACACTACTCTAGTAGTAGTTTGGCGACGGGCACGTTCCAGTTTATCATAAAACTCGGAGTCTTCAAACTGGGGTAAGTCTAACCGAGCGGCTTGCTCCATTAACTTTATAGAAGTTTCATTATTAAACAAATCGCCCAGCAAAGCATCCAACAAGGTAATCCCTCTCTTCAACAGATCAGCCAGTACTGCCAACCCTAACTCTACCAGTATCCATTGCCATAGTTCTGGGGTTTGGTGCCAGTGTTGAATATTGCCTGCTTTGTACAACACTACAATGATGTCCATAATCATCTTGCCTACATACAACATTGCCAAAGGCAAACCTGACGCAAGCAAGCGTAACAGAATATTGGTAAAAGTCAATGTTTTGTTCGTTTCCCATATCAGCCTAAAAAACTTAGGAAGGTTCTTAAAGGCTTTTAAGTTCTCTCTAAAGGAGGTTTTAGGGGGATTGCTACGCCGTCGTCGGGACATTTTTGGCGCAAATTCGGCTAATGACATAATAGTGTTTTGAGTAAAAAGAATAAGATAGTGTTGTTGCTTTTATCTATGGGGCTAAACAACTCAATGCATTGATTAAAAAGTAATGGTAAAAAGTAGAGGGAGGGTCAATAAAAAGGTTACCAACAAACCATGTTAAAACGTTTACTGATAACCTTTAAAACTTTACAGCTTTTCTAGGATAATATTATGGTTGGTGTAAATGCAAATGTCAGCCGCTATGTGCAAACTTTC
This sequence comes from uncultured Microscilla sp., assembly GCF_947493425.1. Classification (GTDB taxonomy): domain Bacteria; phylum Bacteroidota; class Bacteroidia; order Cytophagales; family Microscillaceae; genus Microscilla. The sequence goes on from NZ_CANLRP010000008.1 coordinate 71,828, forward strand.
TTTCACCATTTCTTCGGCAGTCATTTGAGTTGAGTGTTTTTTCAAGGCAGTGGCGGCCGACTGAGCATACATGCTACCCGAACCAATAGAAGCAATACCATTGTCAGGCTCAAGCACATCACCTGTTCCCGAAATCACCAAAACCTCGTCTTTCGATGCAGTAATCAACATCGCCTCAAGGCGTCTCAAATAACGATCGGTACGCCAATCTTTAGCAAGCTCTATGGCGGCACGTTTCATATTTTTACCATAAGCATTTAGTTTTTCATCAAACCGCTCAATCAAAGTAAAAGCATCGGCAGTTGACCCGGCAAAACCTGCCAAAATATTACCATCAGATAGTTTCCTTATTTTACGTACATTGCTTTTGGCTACAGTATTGCCCATGGTAGCTTGTCCATCGGCACCTATAGCCACCTCACCATTATGCACTATAGCCAATACTGTAGTAGCGTGAATCTTTTGCATCATAAATCAAATATTTCTAAAAATGAATAACTAAAATCAATCTCTTTGTTACACCCATCAAGGCGTTTTGATCAATCCACTCACTTACATTCAATTCCTCTACCCTTGGATCGATGCTAAGCATTGAACAATCCTAAAGCCAAAACACAATCTCTGCCAGAACGTCAGGTAAACAACCTCTATAAGAACATTCGTTCCCCTCCTTCGTTCATACCATAAAAGTTGGCGCTTTCTACCAACAAAAGTGCTGACCACCAAAGAGTCTCAAATTAGTAAAATAACAGATTTGAGACTCAAAAACAGCACAACAATTTAATAACAACCAATCTTTTGTTTGGCAAAGATGTTGTTTATATTTTTGGCAAAATAGTGTGTTTCAAAAGTTTTTGCAGATTATTTTTAGCATATCAATATAGAACTTGTTTACGTTTTATGCTTTGAGAGCAAAAATTAAATTTTTGATTTCAGGCGAGGCGTGTAAGGCGAAGTTTAGCAGGGCTAAATGAGTGTTTACACAACGAAGCATTGTAATCAAAAAGCTAGTTTTGAATCATTTGGAGAACCGCAGCCCTTTAGGGCAAGCTCAGCGAAGCTAAACCTTAAACAAGTTCATAGTTAAACAATCATTGCCAACACTTCGCATCAAACAAAACTCTATGGACAGAATAATAAGCACCAAAGAAAAAGCCCTCAGTATAAACCTTGACCCCGCAAAGTACGGATCATTTGCAGAAATTGGGGCTGGTCAGGAAACCGCTGCCATATTTTTCAAAGCTGGTGCTGCCTCCCAAACAGTTGCCAAAACTATGTCGGCTTACGACATGAAATTTAGTGATGCTATCTATGGAGCAGAAGAAAGTGGGCGTTATGTGTGTGAACCACGTTTGCTACGCATGATTGAAAAAGAATATGGTCTGCTTGAAGAGCGTCTAGGAGAAATTAGAGGCGAAAAATCCTCTTTCTTTGCCTTTGCCAACACAGTAGTAGCGCTTAACTACCACAAAACCAACGTGGGGCACGGTTGGTTAGGCATTCGTTATCAGCTTCGCCCCGAAACCCCTCCCAACGATATCGTAATTCACGTATTTATGCGCGACAACGACACCCTTGCCCAACAACAAGCTTTTGGTGTCATTGGTACCAACCTTATTTATGGCGCTTTTAATTATTATGATGCCCCCGAAATTTTATTACAGTCTTTGTTGGACAACCTGGGCAGAGACCGGGTAGAAGTAGACATGATTCGTATGTCTGGTCCTGATTTTAAGCGCATAGACAACCGCTTGCTTACCCTACAGTTAGTAAAAAATGGACTGACTAATGCCGCCATGTTTGGTCCTGACGGCTCGGTAAATCAAGTATCTGACTTTATATACAAAAAAAATATCTTGGTGCTGAGAGGGCGTTTTCGTCCACCTACCAACGTAAACCTGGACATGCTACAGTGTGGACTTGAGCAGTTTAAACAAGAAGATGATGTAGACGAAAACAAGCTCATTGTATTGACGGAACTTACCCTGCACGATTTGATGATGGGTAAAAAAGACATTGATTACCGTGATTTTCTTGATCGGGTAGACATTTTATGTTCATTGGGACAACATGTGCTTATCTCCAATTATCAAGAGTACTACCGCCTAGTATCTTATTTATCTCATTTTAACCGTGGACGAAAGATCGGTATCATTCTGGGTATATATGTACTGGAGCTTATTTTTGATGAAAAATACTATGAGAATCTCGCGGGTGGAATTTTAGAGTCTTTCAGTACACTTTTTAGCCGCAATGTAAAGCTTTATGTATACCCGGCATATATGCGCGATATGCCTGACGAGCTTTATACTTGCGCCAACTTTGACTTGTCGCCTCATTTAATGGATTTATACGAATATTTGATTGTAAACGACAAAATAGAAGATATTGCAGACTTTGAAAAAGATAGCCTTAAAATCATCTCAGACAATGTGCTCAACATGATTAAACAAAGTACCCCTGGCTGGGAAAAAATGGTTCCTGAAGCTGTTGCCAAAGCCATTGTATCTAAACGGTTGTTTGGGTACAAACCCAACGAGGTAGAAGCGAAATAAGCTTTGTTTACTTTTTTAAAAAATAAAAGGTGGTTTTTTAATTAAAAGCCACCTTTTATTTTACCCTATCTCTACTCACCCTCCTTTTAATAGCATTTTAGCCTTGCTCCTAAGATACATGGCAATTCTTAAAGCTTATTTTGATTTTTTAGCAAAAACACTTTTATTGCAAAATCAAATCCTAGAACAAGATTTGAAAAACTGTTAAACAACTCATAATTAACAGGTTACATATCTATCATTATTTAAATCATTACCTTTATGAATTTTCCGGATAATCTAAAATACACCAAAGAGCACGAATGGATCAGGTTGGAAGAGGACAACACTGCTGTGATAGGTATTACAGCACACGCTCAAAGTGAACTGGGAGATGTTGTGTATGTAGAGATAGAAACTGAAGGCGAAGAACTGGAAAAAGACGCTGTTTTTGGTACGGTCGAAGCAGTAAAAACAGTGGCAGACTTGTATTTGCCTGCTGAAGGTACTGTGCTTGAAGTAAACGAAAAGTTAGCTGATACTCCGGAACTGGTAAACCAAGATCCTTATGGAGAGGGTTGGATGATCAAAATGAAGTTTGCTAACATAGCAGATGCCGAAGAACTTTTGTCTGTTACAGACTACAAAGCACTTGTGGAGGCTTAGGCTTAACTAAAACAACATTACTCCAAATTGCCTGAGTCATAAAATAAATAAAGTTGGTTTATTTATGACTCAGCCTTTGTACATACCAACGCAATGGACATTGCCACGCCAACTTAACCTCGATTATGTTTCTCCGATACAATTTATATACCATCACCTGGGCCCTCATCATGCTATTGCTCACTATTGCTTCCAAAGATAGCATGCCATCCATGAATCAATGGGACTTGTTAAGTTTCGACAAGTTTGCCCACTTTTCTCAATTTTGTATCTTGATCTTTTTGATGATTGTTGGCTTTCATAAACAACACACATTTACATCACTTAGGTTCTACCCTTTCCGTACATCTATGGGTATAGGTATAGGTTACTCAATAATGCTTGAAATAGTGCAATTACTGGCAAACACCGGACGAAGTTTCGACTCAGCCGATGCTATGGCAAATATTCTTGGGTGTTTTGGTGGGTTGTTGATTTTTTATTTGATATATAAAATTTAAACTAAGAATTTAGTTTTTTAAAAAAAGACTTACTATCTTTGTTATATATTACAGAATGTTTAAAACTAATTGAAAAGAATTTATATAAATAAAGTTTGAATTATGGAGTTAAAAAAGAACCCCAGTGCTGATATCGGACGCAATAAGTTGCTGTTCTTTAGTATTGGGCTTGCTGTAACAATGCTATTTATCGTTGTTTCTTTTGAGTGGAGAGTATATGATTCTATCACCAAGGTAGAGTTTAAAGATGATGGCGAAGATTTTGAAGAGCAAATTGAAATTCCTATTACAGAGATGCCACCTCCTCCCCCACCTGTATTACAACAGCCAGAGGTAATCGAGGTACCTGATGAAGAAAAAATTGACGAAGAAATCGAAGTAAACCTGGACGTAGAATTTAAAGAAGAGGCGCCCCCTCCTCCTCCGGTAAAAGTTGATCTACCTCCTCCTCCTCCTCCTGTGGTAGAGAAAGAAGAAAAAATATTTATGATTGTAGAAGATCAAGCAATGCCAAAGGGTGGCTTGAAAAAATTCTACAAATACATTGGAAAAAACCTTAAATACCCATCACAAGCGCGTCGTATGGGAGTAGAAGGTAAAGTATACATCCAATTTGTAGTAGAAAAGGATGGAAGTATTACCGATATAAAAATACTAAAAGGTATTGGCTCTGGTTGTGACGAAGAAGCTATTCGTGTATTGAAAAATGCACCTAAATGGAAGCCAGGTAAGCAACGTGGTGTTCCAGTAAGAGTTCGCCGTTCTATCCCTATTGTATTTAAATTACAATAGTCTACCTAGAAAATAAAACTTAACAATAAGTTCAAACCCCGACTAGATCTAGTCGGGGTTTTTTATTTCGAAACAAATGCAACCCTTGAAGTTTCTTTGGTGTCTATAGAATAAAGTAAGATAAAATAACTCAAAACAATATCTCTGTATAATACAAATTAGGTGTTTCTGCTTTTTACTTCATCCAACCTATAAAAACTGAATGTTAAAAAAATATTAAATCATTTAAAAAGCATTCATATTTCTTCAAAAATTTCAATAAAACACCTAAGTTTGCCCTGTATTTACATGCTTTAGTACAATTCACTTTTATTCTTATGTAAATGCATCTAATAGTAAATATTTTACGTAAGTATTTAAGGAGATATAACTTCAAACAATACTATATGATCTAAAATTACTCACTGAATTTTTGTTGTACTTACAATTTTTAAAAAATTGAAATAATGGAACTTAAAAAAAATCCAAAAGCCGATATAGGACGACGTAGGTGGTTTTTCTTTAGTATTGGGCTTGCTGTAACAATGCTGTTTGTCGTTGTTTCTTTCGAATGGAAAATCTATGACTCTATTACTAAAGTAGAGTTCAAAGACAATGAAGAAGATTTTGAAGAACAAATAGAAATCCCCATTACAGAGATGCCTCCCCCTCCTCCTCCTGTGTTACAACAACCAGAGGTAGTAGAGGTACCTGATGAAGAAAAAATTGACGAAGAAATAGAAGTAAACCTGGACGTAGAATTCAAAGAAGAGGCGCCCCCTCCTCCTCCAGTAAAAGTAGAACTTCCTCCTCCTCCTCCACCTGTAGTAGAGAAAGAAGAGAAAATCTTTATGATTGTAGAAGAACGCGCTACACCAAAAGGCGGGATGAAGGCTTTTTATAAGTATGTAGGAAGCAAACTCAAATACCCTAGTAAAGCTCGCAAAATGGGCATTGAAGGCCGAGTAGTAATAGAGTGTGTAGTAGACAAAGACGGCAGTCTGAGCGATTTTCAGATAAAGAAGGGCATTGGTGGCGGTTGCGATGAAGAAGCTATCAGAGTACTCAAAGGAGCTCCTAAATGGAACCCAGCCAAACAAAGAGGGCAAGCCGTAAAGTACCGTATGTATGTACCCATCGCATTTAAACTTGGATAACAAAATTAGACATTCAACATATAAAAAAAGCCTGTTTCTAACGAGACAGGCTTTTTTTTGGCTTGTATTCATCTTCAGGTTTAGCAAAACCAGATAAATTACAAGCACTTAAAAATAAATAACTTATAGTTGCTGGTAGAACATGGCTAACTGGAAGCTTATCGCTTGAGACTTGTACCTTTAACCAATGATTTATATAATATTAATTTCTGGCTGAATGGTAATGCCAAACTTTTGTAAAACGGATTGCTGAATATCTACTGATAATTGGCGTATTTGACTGCCCTCTCCCCCTCCATAATTAACCAATACCAAAGCCTGGCGGGTATGCACGCCAATGTCTCCAACACGTTTACCTTTCCAGCCGCTTTGCTCTATTAGCCACCCTGCTGGTACTTTTACCTGGTTGTTAGCCACCGGATAGCCTACAATATGAGGAAAAGCTTGTTTGAGTTGCTCAAATTGAGCTAAAGGTATAGTGGGGTTTTTAAAAAAGCTTCCTGCATTCCCAATCTTGGCAGGATCGGGTAGTTTGCTCGACCGAATCTGACAAACGGCATCACTAATTGCCTGTATGCTTAATTCTTTGACTTGGTTGGTTTGCAAAACCTCTTGAATAGCACCATAACTGGTATTAAACGCTGGCTTTTTGGAGAGCTTTAGGATAATACCAGTGATTACAAATTGATCTTTGTAAATGTTTTTAAATACGCTTTCGCGGTACCCAAACTTGCACTCTTCATTGGTAAAAACCTTGAGTACCCCTGTACTACGCTCTACTGCCTGCACTGTCTCCAGTACCTGCTTTATCTCTACGCCATACGCTCCAATGTTTTGCATGGGGGCTGCCCCTACTGTTCCAGGTATCAGCGAGAGGTTTTCAATTCCTCCATACCCTTTTTGCACACAATGCATTACCAAATCGTGCCATACTTCACCGGCCGCAGCTTCCAGCCAAACATTTGAATCATCTTCCCGCAGGAGACTGATCCCCTTAAGCTTTATTTTAACTACCAACCCTTCAAAGTCACGGGTAAACAACACATTACTCCCTCCACCCAATATCAACAATGGCGTGGGGTTTTGTTGTTGTTCCTTTAGTAAGGTTTGTAAATCAGAAAGTTGGTGAACCTCTACAAATTGTTGGGCTTTTACATCTATGCCAAAAGTATTATGAGGCTTAAGTGATACCTCAGGTTGTATATGCATTAAAATCCTATTCTAACGTGGGAAAGCTGTTTTCTAATGTGAGCTTTTTGTTCATTAGTGAATCCATTACGTTTCATTGTAAATATTTTCAGGTTGAGCAAAGCTCCCATATTAGGGGGCAATTTAGCCAATTGATTATTATCAAGGTATAACTCTCTTAAGTTTTTTAGGCGAGTAATGCCAAATGGCAAAGTACGCAAACGATTATGCGACAATACCAATATACGCAATGAACGAAGGTCAGAGATTTTGTTGGGCAAACTGGTAATTTGATTTCGGCTGGCATCGAGGTAATAGAGTTCTTCGAGCCCCCATAGTTCAGAGGGTATTTCGGTCAATAGGTTGCCACTAATTGCCAGACTTTTGAGCTGGGTAAGTTCTGCCAACTCTACAGGCAATAATGAGATTTGGTTCTGAGAGGCGTAAATACGCTCTATTTTTTTGAGCTGACTAATGCTTTTGGGTAAAGTTTGTAAATTATTTTTTCTCACCCAGATAGACTTCAACGAAGCCATGTTGCCAAGGCTGGCAGGCAACAATTCCAGGCGATTGTTGCTCAACTGCAAGGTAGGTAACCGGGTAAGATTGCCTATGCTTTCGGGCAGAGAACGTAGAAGGTTATGATGCAGGCTCAATACTTTGAGTTGGCTCAATTTACCAATATCGTTGGGCAGCTCTAGCAACTGGTTATGTTCAAGTTTTACTACCTGCAACTGAACAAGAGATGTCAGTTCTTTGGGCAATTGCGTGATCTTGTTTTCATTTAAGTACAAACGACGCAACTGGGATAAAGCGCCTATTTTTTCAGGTAGTTTGGTTAGGTTGTTTTGCTGCAAAAAAAGCGAAGTAAGCTTTTTTAAACTTCCTAAGTTATCAGGTGTTTTAGTCAAACGATTGCGGCTTATATCAAGCGATTGCAGGTTTTTATATTTGCCCAATGAGACACTTTCCAATTGGTTTTTCCCCAACCCCAAGTTTTCTAGTTTTCGCAAACTACTGAAGCTCGCCGGAAGCTGTTTTAACTGATTGCCATACGCCTCAAATACACGCATCTTTCTAAGCTTTCCTATATTTTCGGGCAATTCTTTGAGCTTATTGTTGGCAATATTCAGCTGGGTAAGGTTACGCAAACGAACAAACTTGCCAGGCAAATCAACCAATGAGTTACGCTGAATGTCCAACACTTCAAGTGACTTTAAACTGTCTATGCCTTGAGGCAAATGTTTGATGTTATTATTATACAAGCGGAGTATTTTCAATTTTTTTAATTGAAAAAGCACTTTAGGAAAAGCTGTCAATTGATTATTCCCTAAGTTAAGTTCTTCCAGGTTTTTGAGCAATACAATATTTTGAGGGATTTTTTTTAGCCTTTGGCTACTTAGGTTGAGCCGTTGTACTTTACTTTTATTCTGAAGAGCTTGGTCAAGGTTACTGTAAAACGGTTGGGTAAGGGCTATTTTTTTTTGAGCAGAAGCAGAAAATCTTCCACAGTAGAACAACAAAATCAATATAACGAAGCAGCGTAAAGTAGACATGTGAGTATGCAAGTTAGAAATGAGATTTTAAAAAGATATACGAAAATACAATTGATAAGATATTGCATACTATTGAAATTTAAGAAGAAACTTTATCAAAAACCAGATAAAATATCTGTCTCAAAGCAAGCTAATAGCTTTTTGTTTCAACTTTTCATGATATATTTGCCAACTTTGGATAGATCACAAAAACTCCTAAAAAATAAAGTAATGACATACGACGAAATTGTAAGTTTACTGGGTAAAGAAAACGAAGACTTGTTTACTCACGAAAGTAAAACTATCTCAAAAGACATGTTGCACAAAACCAGTGGCAATGTGGTAGATGATCAATTTATAAATTCTAACCGTAATCCACAGGTTTTAAAAAGTATTGCGTCTTTGTACAACCACGGGCGTTTAGGAGGTACAGGATACCTGTCTATCTTACCTATCGACCAAGGCATTGAACATACGGGTGGTGCTTCTTTTGCTCCTAACCCAATTTATTTTGACCCTGAGCATATCATCAAATTGGCTATAGAAGGCGGCTGCAATGGAGTGGCTACTACGTATGGAAACCTTGCAATGATGTCACGAAAGTATGCACACAAGATTCCTTTTGTAGTAAAAATTAACCATAACGAATTACTCACTTACCCATCTAAGTTTGACCAAATTATGTTTGGGTCTATCCGTGAAGCCTGGAACTTAGGCGCAACTGCGGTAGGTGCCACGATCTACTTTGGTTCTGAAGAATCGTCTCGTCAGATTGTAGAAGTAGCTCAAGCGTTCGAAGAAGCACACTCTTTGGGTATGGCTACTATATTGTGGTGTTACACTCGTAACTCTTCGTTTAAGAAAGATGGCATTGACTACCACGTAGCCGCTGACTTAACCGGGCAAGCAAACCACTTGGGAGTAACCATTCAGGCAGATGTTATCAAACAAAAGCTTCCTGAGAACAACGAAGGGTTTACAACAATTAACTTCAGTAAGTCTCACCCAAAAATGTACAGTGACCTTGCTTCTGACAACCCTATTGACTTGTGTCGTTATCAAGTGGCTAACTGCTACATGGGACGTATTGGGCTTATCAACTCTGGTGGGGCGTCTGGTGGAGACAGCGACAAGGCTGATGCAGTAAAAACCGCTGTGATCAATAAACGTGCTGGTGGAAGCGGCTTGATCTTAGGACGTAAGGCTTTCCAAAGACCTGTAGCCGAAGGAGTAGACATTTTGAATGCTGTTCAGGATGTGTACTTAGAAGATAAAATTACATTGGCCTAAGAGCTTAACAAGTAAAACCACCTCTCACTAACAAATTCATAATACGTTTAAAATAAGCATACTATGAATTTATTAGCTACCTATAGAATAGGGAGTAGCACCGATATTCATCGGTATCTAAGGACTTGCGACTTGTCGCTTAAAGCTTGTCCCTGTTGGAGCTTTTAACCACCATGGTTTTACTCAATTCTTATTTTTAGTTTCCGCAGTATTCAATGCTGCGGATTCTTTTTTTCAACACACTTTACAAGGTTTTGCTAAGGCAAACGAAAAGGGAAGCTGGTGAAAAACCAGCACTGTACCCGCAACTGTAAGCTGTAAAAGCTCTTTTTTGCACATAATGCCACTGTAGGTATACGTATTTATGGGAAGGCGCAAAGAGTATGCAGTGAGTCAGTAGACCTGCCTTGTAATAGTTAGTATACTTAACTTTCGGGAGCTAGAGTTGGGTGTAAGGCGTTTGGAAAGATAGCTATGGAATTGCCTTTTGTATAAGGTAAATTCATAGCCTTGCTGCGCTTTGCCCTCCTTGTAACTCTCTCCTGAAAGATGGTTTTACCCCAAATAATCATTTAAAATGGATAAAAATTTAACAAAACGTATCGAAGAATCAGAAACGCATATATTCAAGGCGGTTTTTCCGAATACAACCAATCACTATGACACTCTGTTTGGGGGCACTGCCTTACAACTCATGGACGAAGTAGCGTTTATTACAGCTACTCGGTTTACCCGCCTCAAGGTAGTAACGGTAAGTTCTGACCGGGTTGATTTTAAACAGCCTATTCCGGCAGGCTCATTCATAGAACTAATAGGTAAGGTAGTCAAGGTAGGCAATACCAGTCTGGGGGTGCAAGTAGATATTTTTTTGGAACACATGTACGAAGAAACCCGACAACGAGCCATTTCGGGTAATTTTACATTTGTGGCCATTGATGAAAACAGGCATCCATTAACTATCCGGGAAAATTTACCTAAAACAAAATAATTATTAGTACTCTACCCAGCTTTTTTTAAAAACATTATCCTCGCCTCAGTTGCGTGTTTTCACCAATTGATAAATCCCGCTGTATGGGAGCGATCGAAACCCTAAAACAAGTCGTTTTTTGGGTACCGATATTTATTGGCATCTAAGGATTTGTGGGTGGTTTGATTTGTGAGGACACAAATCAGGGCGAAAAATAGTAGGGTAGAGTAAATTATTAGTATAAGCTACAAATACAATATCTTGGAAGATAGGGGGTATACCACACATTTTTTGGGTGAACAATCTTACATAACTTTCATAAATTGATTATTTACGTTTAAATTTGGCGACTAATTTTAAGTCGGTTACATAAAAAACAAAAACCTGATAACAACGGGTTTATTTATAAAACTTTATAAGTCAGTTATTTACATTTAAAATTTGGTGAAACGGGCATCTTTTAACTTTAACAAAGATCAATGCCTACACCTGTTTTCAGATATTAGTAGCAGGTAATAAATGCTCTGAAAAAAGAGTGTTTGATGCATCAGACCAGTCATAGCATAAGGTTTTTATATAAGGGTAGATACCCTCCTGTGCTTGTACCTCTGACCACTTGTTACCCAAAAAACAAACATATGGCTTGGTATAAAAGAGAAAAAAAAGGGATTATTACACCTACCTCAGCAAAAAAAGAAACTCCTGAGGGGCACTGGTACAAATGTCCAAAATGTAAAAACGTAATGAACTCGCGCGATCACAAGCAAAATGCTTATACTTGCATAGAGTGTAATTTTCACGCCAGAATAGGCTCGAAAGAATATTTTGAGGTGTTTTTTGACAAAAATGAATTCACCGAGTTGGACGCAAATATGATGTCTGGCGATCCGCTTAATTTTTCAGACACCAAGACTTACCCTACACGTATTCAACAGTCACAATATAAGTCTGGATTGAAAGATGCCGTAAGAACTGGTCATGGGAAAATGAAGGGGGAAAATATTGTATTGGCAGTCATGGATTTTGGCTTTATTGGAGGATCAATGGGCTCGGTTGTTGGTGAAAAAATATCAAGAGCTATAGATTTTGCCCGTGAGAAAAAATATCCTTTGATTGTAGTATCTAAATCGGGGGGCGCCCGCATGATGGAGGCAGGGTACTCGTTGATGCAAATGGCCAAAACATCGGCTAAGCTTGCTTTGCTTGCCGAAGCCAAAGTTCCCTATATATCATTGCTTACTGACCCTACCACTGGTGGAGTATCGGCTTCTTTTTCTATGCTAGGCGACTTTAACATTGCCGAACCAGAGGCTTTGATTGGTTTTGCTGGTCCGCGTATTATTAGAGAAACCATAGGCAGAGACTTGCCTGAAGGGTTTCAAACTTCAGAATATTTACTTGAGCACGGTTTTCTTGATTTTATCATAGATAGAACCGAAATGAAAAATAAATTGGCGGGTTTGATTAAAATGCTGAAATAACCTGCTTTTTATACATTACAATAAGATGCCTGTAACGCTTTTGATGTTACAGGCATTTTTATTTTGAGACTTTTGCCCTTGATAGTTGCGTGTGGAGGGTTAAAATAATAACACTTAAATATTATCAAAAATGAGATGGATTAGTCAATGGCTGGCTACAGGTTGTCTGGTATTCATTACCCTATCCTTTGGGTATGGTCAAATACCTAATAATTTGCCTACTGATAAGTTTTTCAACCAAATAGTGGGTACTTGGAAACTCAACAATCGCCCCGTGCTAGAACAATGGACACAGGCTACGTCGGGCTCCTTTCAGGCAAGGGTGCTAGACCTAAGCAAAGGTGACAGTACCCTTACTGAAACCATCAAGGTAGTAAAAGATAAAGGGCAAGTTTGTTTTGTGGCAAAAGTATTGGAGCAAAACGATGGTAAACCAATTAAGTTTAGGTTAGCTAAAAAACGTAAAAAAAAGGTTATATTCATCAATGAAAAACACGACTTTCCTCAAAAGATTGAATATCGCCTGAAAAGCACCCAAACGTTACAAGTGCAAATAAGTGGTGTAGTAAGGAAGAAGGTCAGAAAAATAACCTTTGTATACCAACGAATAAAATAATGCAAATAAGTGTAGATAATAAGGCGTGGTTCTTTACCAGTGCTGGGTGTTCGGTATGTACTGCCCTCAAACCCAAAATAGCCCAACTGATAAGCACACATTATCCTAAGGAACATGTTCAAAATAAGTGTCGAGATTGAGGGCGTATACTCGAGGCTGGCTGAGGCACTTTTAGCCTTTGGCAGAGCTCAGCGCAGCAAAGCTGCAGCTATCGGTTTACAGTCGTAGCCATAGCTACGGCGAAAAAAGCTCGCAGTCCCGGCGGAACTGCCGGGGTAACGAAAGTCAGTAAAGAGGAGATGTTCTAAACCGGACAGCTTCAAAGTCCCGATTTCTTATCGGGGTTATTGTTGAGGGCTACGCCCGAAATCCCGTTTACGGGACGATCACGTTCCTAAACTTGAATGGCAGGAAATAAACACAACAAGTGCCCCTGAACTTGCTGCGCAATATAGTGTATTTACAGTACCTGTATTTATTTTGCTCTTAGAAGGCAAAGAATATATAAGGCTTATTCGGTCTTTTTCATTAGATAAAGTCAGAGAAAAAACAGACCGGGTATACAGGTGGCTATTTGACGAATAAACTATTAATTAAAAGCTAGTTAGGCAAACATTTTGCGCATACGATTTTTATCATTGGGGTTGTTTTAAACTTTGCCAAACCAGTGCCTGTTGCATCAAGAGCATATACATAATTTTGGCAAAATAGCCTCTTGGGAATGGTACCAAAATAAATTTACATTCTTAATCTCATCTTTTGAGGCTATACTTTGTTAAAAAATAGCCGAATAGCGATGCTATTAGCCGATTTTTTGCCGCGTCTAGCAACAAAATATTTTATTAAACTATAGAAATTTATTTTTACACCATTCCTTGTGTTATTTGGGTATGCTTTATTTTTACAGAAATTACTAAGATTTTTGATTATAAAACAATAGCCGGTACGGCTTCATCAATCATTCGGTCATAAAATATATGGAACATCATATCTACAAAAAGAAAGAATTAGTAAAAGGTGGTTTTTTGAAAAATCTGCTTGGACAAAAAGTAAAAGAGAATGCCTTGATTGAGATCAATAACCTTTTGGCTGAAAAAGAACTCACCAGCATCACTGTAGACGAAGTTCAAAATATTGCGGCCAAATACAAGGTAAACCTTGAAGGTGAGTTTAATAATGATGTATTGGTGTTTTACACCGATTATCTCAGAAGCTGCCTGGATGACAAATATTTATCGGAGGAAGAACTGGCTGACCTAAAGCATCTTAAGTTTATTTTAGGCATTAACGACAAAGAAGTAGATATTATACATAGCCAACTTGCTGGTGAAATTTATAAAGTAGAGGTGGAGAAAGCCATTGAAGATGGTATGCTGGATGATGACGAAAAGCAATTGATGGAAAAACTACAGAATGATTTAAAACTACCTGCAGATGTTGCCGAAAAAATATACCAAACCAGCGGACAAGAACTATTGAGTAATTTTATGAATAATGCGCTTTCTGACGAGATGTTATCGCCAGAAGAAGAAGCTGAATTGCAAAAAATTGCTCAAAACCTCAACGCTGAGGTAAAACTAGACTCTTCTACCCGTGCCAACCTTGACAAATACAAGCTGTTTTGGCAAATAGAAAATGATGAGATTCCAGAGTTGGAAGTAAATATTGGCTTGCCTCGCAAAGAGAAGTGTTACTTTCAGACTAAAGCCGACTGGTTAGAAAATGCCATCCACCCCGACATTGATCATAGTACCCGGTCGGGGCTTAGAATCAAAATTGCGAAAGGTGATTACTGGAGAAATATCCACAAACAGGAAAAGACCCTGCACAAAAAGGAGTGGAACCATATAGACAGTGGGCAGCTTTATCTGACCAATAAGAAAATCATTTTTAAAGGTGCCAAAGGTGATAAAATTATTTTACTCAATCGTATTACCGAGTTTGAAGTATATGTCAATGGTGTATTTCTGGAAAAGGAGAAAGGCATCAACCCCTTTTTAAACTTTGGTGCCAATACCGATATATTTGCTATGCTGCTCGGCAAAGCCATCAGTCAACTCGATTGATACATTTTTCAGAAAAAACAAGACAAGGTTGTATATTTCACGTTGAATATACAACCTTTTTTTATAGGGCTCGTAGTTTATATATTTGCACTTTACCAATAAAAAAGTATATTTTTCAAATTCACCCCTTATTTAATCTTTTATCTCTTCTTGCGCTTGTAACTTTTTCATACCTAAAACCAAGGTTTTTCCACCCCCAAACAAGCTTTTCCCCCTCCTTCTTAACAATAATAAAATGCTGTAAATCAACACATTAAGTATTTTCCCTTGCTATATTTGAGGGTAAATACTCAGATAAAAGTGTCTGACAATATTGCTCAAACAACCTGTAAGGTTTTGGCAAATCTTGAAAATATAATATTTAATTTGTCAAAAAAACTTAGTGCAAAATGTTTTTAAACAAAATCCAAAAAAATCAAGTTATTTTTTTGTACTACATTGCCGTTAATAATAACAACAAAAACCAATTATATAAATTATATGAATCAGGAAAATCGCAAAAAAAACTTTATTAGTCAGTTGATTAAAATGGAAAATGCCTCATTAGCAGGTAAAACCCGAAACTACAATGAGGAAGTAGCCAAAGAAACCACCAACGAAATAAGCCAGGAATGGTATGATGTGTTGGGCGGACAACTTGACAATAACGATTTGTAATTTTTACAGCATACTGCATAACTTCAGCTAATAAGTTTATCAAAAGAAACACATATTTTTTATTCCTCCTTTATTTACCCATAATTGAAGTTGCAAATTTGCTAATAAAAAAATACCCAATTATATTAGATTCAAATAGAAACCAGAAGCATTGATTTGCTTCTGGTTTTTTGTTTTTATGGGTAAGTAGCTGCAAGCCTTGGAAACCAATATATAAACAAGGTAAAACTCACTCATTATACACAAATCAACCCTACTTTTTATACCATCAAAGTATATGAACAATTTGGTTTTTAAACAGGCTTTACAGCAATACTTCACGCCTACCTCAAGCGAGTGGGAGCACATACAAGACAAATTATCATTTAGAAGCCTGGCAAAAGATGAATGCCTGATTGAGCAAGGGGAAGTTTGCCGTCAATTGACTTTTATCACCCAAGGGATGATTCGCTACTGTCAGTATGATTATGACAACAATGAGCACACTACTTGTTTTGCCTGGGAAAACTTCTTTTGTGCCCCTTTCTCAAGCTTCATTCATAGTACTCCCTCCTTTGAAAGCCTCATTGCGCTTGAAAATACTCATTTAATAGAAATCAACAAAGTAGATTTTTTTGCTTTGGTAGAAACGATTCCTGGTATAAACCTGGTATACCGCAAAGTACTTGAGGCGGCTTATTTATTGACCGAAAAACACAATTACATACTACAAAACTACCCGGCAGCTGAACGCTACCAAACCTTGGTGATGCAAGACCACCCCACGCTTTTGCAAAGGGTTCCCCTTAAGTATATTGCATCTTACCTGGGCATCAACCCAGAAACCCTGAGCAGGGTAAGACGAAAAATTTAAGGGTTTTCTCCTCCCCTGTTTCATTTGTTGACTTTTGTCAAGTGTGGTTTGTGAAAGTGGTCGCTACTTTTGTAACCAAATATATCGCACCACCAAAAACACTTGATACCTTATGAAAGGACTCACTTTAGAAAGTAAACATCTTAGACTAAGAGAAGATTTATCTTTGCCTGTACCCAACGCCCACGAGTTGTTGGTAAAAGTAATGTATGCTACGGTAAACCCCACTGATGCTGATACGGTGGCAGGCAACCACGCCTTATTAGCAAAGCTACTGGGCGCCAAACGTCATTTAGTAAATACCGGGCTAGAGTTTTCGGGTATTGTACAGAAGTCGGGGAAACGCTTCAAACAAGGAGACCGAATTTTTGGTTATGTAGACCTACTGAAAGGTATCAAAACTCATCAGGAATATATTTGTATTGCTGAAGATTTTGTGGCTTTGATGCCTGCTCAACTAAGTTTTGAAGAAAGCGCGGCGATGCCACTGGGTGCTTTAACCAGCCTCATAGCTTTGCAAGACTTGGGGCAAGTAAGCAAGGGTAGCAAAGTATTAATCAACGGAGCATCGGGAGGGCTGGGAGTATATGCCATACAAATCGCCCGGTTGCTAGGGGCAAATGTTACGGCCGTAGCAGGCACCAACACCGAAGCTTTTTTAAGCAACCTTGGCGCCAACCAAGTGATCAACTACCAACAACAGCCACTTAAGAGCCTCCAACATAAGTTTGACCTGATATTAGACCTGAGTACCTTGGTCAAATACCCGCAAATAAAGCACTTGCTGCACAAACACGGCAAATTTATACCTGCCAATCCTTTTAATAATCTTCCTTATTTTATTGGCAATGCCTTTAGAAACAAAAAAGTAAAATACTTGATGGTAGAAAATGGGGACAGTGAAAAACTCGCCTTAATTAGTAGTTGGGCAGCACAAGGCAAATTACGCCCGGTAGTAGATAGTGTTTTTTCTTTGGCAGATTATGCTCAAGCCTTTCGGCGAATTGGTGAAAAAGGCAGGAGAGGACGAGTAGTGATGCAAATGAGTGAAGAGTAAATCAAAAAAAAGAGGCTTCGTTTACCAAAGCCTCCTTTTTTATTCAAAAATCTATATTGCTACACTATCCCTCATCACTACCCCGTGCTACAATTTTAATGGTACCACTGCCATTGTACGAATACAAGGCTCCATTATACATCGCATCAGCGCTTACAGGTCCCATGGTAAAGTTTCCTTGAGACACTGCCCTTACCAAATAATAAAAAGTTTTGGTTTTGCGCGAAGCCGTTGTAAATAAATTGATTCTATCATCACGAATATCAAAATAATCGGGGTTACTGGCTTTTTTGATCCAGCTTACCGCAGGTGATGAAGAGGTCAGACGAGGGTTTTCTATTTCAAAACCAGCCGGAAGCATATCAGTCACCGCCACGTTTTTCACATTAGAGCCATCAACAGTCGCCACGGTTACTTTTACTACTACCAAATCATTTTGCCTAAACACCTTGTCTTTAATCAAGTTACCCTCACGGTCATAAAATTGTTTACGCACTTTGATTACATTGTCTTGGTCTTCTACTTTGCCAGTAGCACTTAGCCCCTTCATTTGCCAGAAATAGTACAAACTGCCTGAACCTGTAGCCCTTATATTCAATGCTTTGTTGGCAATGTTTTGAGTAACTGTAAGGTCTTGCCCGGCAAACGTACCTACACGGCTACCTCCGGCGGTCACCTCTGCCTGTACATTACCTTTATTGGCGGTAGCCAACTTGCCCAATGCCAATAGAGAAAAGGCGCTTTCCTGAGTATTGAGGTAACGGGCTGAACGTACTTGCTGCCCCAAACGACGCGCCAGTGAAGCAACTTGTGGGTTTTGAGGGTCGACCTCCACCAAGGCGTTCAAAGCCAGCGCTTGATCGCGTATATAAGAATAAAAGCTCCCGTCTAAGGCTTGTTCGGCTTTTTCACCACTAAAGCTTTTAGGCAACAATACTTTGTAGTTGATTTGATCGCCCAATACAAAATAAGCGCTTGCTAACAAATATTTTGAGTCTAGTGACAACAACTTGGCGTTTTCTTTATAGAAGTTCATCGTCGATACATCAGCTTTTTTGGCAAGTGCCAACACATACAAAGAATAAATAGCTTCGCGTTTGGCTATAGTTTTGAGCTTGCGGGCACCTGTGTTGTCAGTATAATAGTAGCGTACCCGGTTGCGACTATAGTAGGCATCAGTACTAGTTTTAGATTTACGCGCCAGGTAAGTATACATCCTATTGAGCATACTGGTATTTACATTGTAGCCCAGCTTTTTAGCTTCCAGCAAAAAATGAGTGGCGTAAGCAGTTCCCCACCAGCTTGCGTAATTGCCTCCTGGCCAATAACTCAAAGCACCATTGTACATTTGCATAGATTGTAACCTCAAGATCCCTTCTTGTATGTTCTCTTTGATCTGTTTGCTATAGGTAGCATCAAACCCTCTGGTTTTGGGCATCAATACCTTCATGAGGTTTTGGGCATACAGCTGAGGAAAAACCGAAGAGGTGGTTTGCTCTACACAACCATGCGGATACTGAATAAGGTAATCCAAACTTTTGGCAAACTGTATCAAAGGCGATTTACTCAATACCAATTTGGCTTGAGCAGTAGAAGGTAACAACCCTTTTTTCAAGCTCAACGACTGATTGGTGCCTGCGGTTACCACCCCACTGCCACTGCTCTTGATCAATCCGCTTGAGGCTCGAATGTTTATCGATTGTTTTTCGCTAAACATACGCCCCATGGCATTGACAACCACTTCTACTTTGGCGCTATCTATTACCTTGGCCGCCTGTACTTCAAACATGATTTGCTTTTCACTATTGGCAGCCAGTGTTACATTGGCACTGTTTCGCCCAATTACCTTAAGGTTAGGAGTAGTACGCAATTGTACCGAAGCAGGCGAAGCTTTGTCTGTAGTATTGGTAAGCGTTACAGGCATTTTGAGCTGATCGCCAGGGCTCAGAAAACGGGGCAATGCTGTAGATATTACTACAGGATCGGCTACAATCATATTTTTTTGGGCTGCTCCAAAAGCACTGCCTTTATAAGCCACTGCCATTAAACGCAAACTACCTGAAAACTGGGGAATGTTAATGGTATAAGTAGCCTCTCCTTGTGCATTGGTTTTGAGAATACCACTCCAGAAACTCACCAACTTAATGCGTTTGTTTACCATCGGGTTGGTGCGTTCATCGGCCAGCGACCCACCACCACCTGAGCTACTGCGACGAATGAAGAGTTCGGGAAATAACTGGGGGTATAAATCATACGCGTTGACTTCAAGGGCTCTTTTTTGGAAGAAATAATTGAGTGGATTGGGCGAACGGTAACGCTTCATCTGTAAAATACCTTCATCTACCACTGCCAGGGTTACCTGAACATCGGCTTCGGCACGGTTGGTTTTTACTTTGATCGTTTGTTTTTGTTTCGATTCGGTTTTTTCTACGGCATCTATGCTTACCTGTAGGCGGTTTTCGGGGCGTGTCACCTTCAAAGGAGCAAACCCATGGGCTACCGTCAATGGAATGGCACCATCGCTCAATGGCTTGATCAAGGTAGCCGTAATGTATACATTGGGCTGATAAGCTTCTGTCACGGGAATAGTGACTGAGGCAGATTTTTTATCAGTATCTACATAAAAGTGCTTGTATACTTGATTACGCTCTACGGTTACCAGCATACGCCCTTTAAACGGAGTAGTAAACAATACTTTAGCCTGGTCGCCCACATTGTATTCTTTTTTATCCAGGGTAATGCCGATCTTGCCATCTTTGTCTACCTCAAACGACGCATTGTCGGTAGTACCGTACTGGTAAGCATAAAACGACTGTGATACATAAAAATCACTCTTTGGTAACTTTACCCGTACCTCATACTCTCCTGAATAGTTGGGGGTAAAGTTAAAAGGAGCCGCTACTCCTCCATTGAAAGAAACCGTGTTTTCTTGTAATATCTTAGGCTTACGACGTGAAACATAACGCGTTCCGCTGTAGGTTTTCTCAAGCACTGTTTGCCAGCGATAACGGATAATTTGCACCTTGGCAGTGGCATTTACCGGGTTGCCTTTTTTGTTTACTGCCACCAGTTGTATGGGCAGCGAAGACCTGGTGTTTACATAGTAATCAAATTTTTTGATTCCCAAAAACGTACTTTGAGTAAACACATCAAAGGTTTTCATACGGCTTACCTGCCTTCCGGTCTCGTCGAACACAGTAGCGAATACTTTGCCCTGTAGCACTCCTTGATTCACGTATTCAGCAGGTATTTTAAAGCTTTCCTTGATCAAGCCTTTCGTATCAGTCTTACCCTCCCGGCGTTCGGTTTTCAAATAATCAGTAGAATATACTCGCTTATCATCGCCCGAACGAATGGCAAAATTATAGTCTCTATATTTTGGTGCATTTGGTCGAAACGACTTGCGTTGCAAGTAAAAACTCAAGTCATAGTTACGGTTAGCCGCAGGGGGACCAAACAAGTTCAAGGCTTCTACCTTTACCTGTACTCTATCACCATTTTTAACGTCTTTTTTCCAGATATTTTTAAATTCATGGTCTACCAAATCCAGCTTTACCTTGATACGGTCAGGCATAAACTCTTCTATACTAATGCGCTTAGAAGTAAGCAATATGCCAGTAGCCGAATACACTTCGGCATTGTAGGTACCCGTAATCGCCGAAGCGGGCAACTTAATAGAAGCCGCAAAAGCCCCATGTTTGTCAAGTACTCCCCGCATAGTAGTAAAATCTTTGCCATTGGGTAGTAATAACTTAAATTTTACCGGGATTTGCCCTGGTGTTTTCCATTGCTGGTCTCGCACAATTGTATTTAAGTGGATGGTTTCGCCAGGACGATACAGGTTGCGTTCGCCGTAAAGAAAAGCCTGGTAACCCGATTTATTCTCACGAATTCCCCCGATGTCAAAAGCAGAACGCTCTACTGAGGTTTGATTGAAATGAAGGTAATTGAAATCTTTGCCATAACGTGCCGTAATCATTCGCACGCTTGCCTGGGGAAACTTTTCTTTGATTTTAGCAAACTTTGCTACCCCGTTAGCATCAGTAGTAGCCTTATAAAAAGGTTGGTTGCTTTTGCTAATCAAGCTTACAGCCACTCCTTTTAGTGGTTTGGCATTCATGATAGAATTGGCAAAAACCAGCACATCTTCTTTGGTATGTTTTACTATAAAGCCAATGTCTGACACTGACACAATTTTGTTGCTATTGAGCCACTGTTTTTCGGTAGAAGCTACCTTTACCGCATAAATACCCTTAAAGTTATTGGCTTTGTCCAAGTCAAGGTTTAACACATGCATGCCATTGGTTTGCGGCAACGACCTGGTGTCATATTCCTGATCAAGGACTGCGTCGCCATAGCTGCTGTAATTGGTATAATAACTAGACGCATTGTCTTTTACTGAGCCACGTTCAGTAACAAATCGCTGAATATTATTTTCATAAATTTTATATACCGTCACTTTTACTTTAGGCACATTTACTATGCGAATACCAATGTTTTTGTTACCCTTGCTCGACAAGTAAAGCCCTTTTTTAGCCACAAAACTAATGTAGGGCGACAAGCTGCCAAACTGTACCACTTGCTCATGCGCCTCGGCAAGTTTGCCCCCAAAAACACCTCTTATATTGTCAGACAGTGTAATCGTGTAGCTTTTGTTGGCTTTAAAATTTCCTTTAATCAAAAATCCATGATCCAGCATTTTTACCTGATATACTACCGAAGGCTTAATTTTCAGGTTATTCAACACCTCTAGTTCTTCTATCGCCTGGTTGGTTTGTACCCGAATATAAGGAACGTTGTTTTCATACGTAGCCTTGGCGTTTACAATCTCAAGGTTACGCTTATTGGGCGTGCTTACTTTATGTACCATTGGTTTTGTGGTTACATAAGGGCTTTCGGCACAACGCAAACCGGGAGCAATGGTCAAGTCTATCTGACTGGCCCCGGTATTTTGCAAGCCAGCTTCATCAACGACGATTTGGGCGGTTTTAGATATATCATCGTTCACTACCCGAAAGCTCTGGATTTGCTTGCCACCCGACTTGATGCTTAAAAGATTTTTAATGGATTGGGGCTTTATCTTGTAGTTAAAATTCAGGTTTATCCTCAATTGCTTTGTACGACGGTTGTCTTGTGCCCAGTACACGTCTGAATCTTTCAGGTTGAGGTAAGGAGTATGAAAAACAATGCTGCTTGTTTTGTTTACATCAGGTACTTTATTAGGGGCAGCCTTTACCAAAGCATCTTGTAATACTGCTTTGTAATCGGTGCTAGGTTGAAAACCTTTGACGGGGGAAAAAATCAACTCATTTTTCGACACCCATTTAAATTTTCCTTTCACCTTAGGGGTAAAGGTCAAATAACTTGTCGTATCCCAAACGTTCAATTTATTATCTGCCACTAAGTCCTGACTAAAGGTAAACTTCAGGTTTTGCTGAGTAGCTACCTCTTCCTTAAAGTCAGTTTTCTGGACTTCGACCAGATTTTTTGAACATTGGGTAAAAATGACCACACTTAGTAGTAAGGTCAATGTTTGTATCCAGGTAGTTTTTTTCATAATGTGTTAAAAATTAATAGGTATTTTGATTGTAGGTATCATTGTATTAGCACAACGTGTAAAACAGGGGGCTGATGTAAGGTTTATACTAAAAAAACTTAAAGGTATACTAAGATGAAAGTGATTACCTGCGGTGAGCTCGTCACAGCAAGCTGCCCCGATGAGTCGGGATTTATAAATAGACTCGGTTTTAGGATTTACAGGATTAGCTGAAACTGAGCTCAGCACAGCAAAGCTGTAGCTTCGGTTAATTAATGTTGGTATTCAAGCAATTAGTCAAAATCCATCCTCAAAACCATTTTTGTTTAAGTATAATACCTTGTAGATTTTTTTCTGGAATGCAACCTTTCCCCTTATTCATTGTCTTACTCATGAACCCGATCATCATTGCTCAACACTTAGTAAGTGTTGGCTTCATACACTCAACAAAACTACTAAAAACATATCCAATGTTCAAAGTTTGTTTTCAATAAATAAAACATTGATTATCAACACATTAAACTCTAACATTCTTATTGTTAAATAAATTACAATTTTATTAACATTCCTTTAACAGTATTACATAGAACCTTTTTATACCCAGTAGCGTATTAGGGTTATACAAAAGCAACAAAAAATATTGAAATAAATCACGGGTTAGTTTAGATTCCACAGATACCTTGAAGATTGTTGATCTCAAGGTATTTTTTTTGATTACCAGAAAACAAGACACCTACTCTACCCCAGAAAATACAACAGTAAAAAAAGGCAGGTATATCCATCAAACAAATTAGGCCTTTGGTTCTAACTAACAAATTCATAACCCATTGAAAATAAGATCATTATAAGTATGTTAGTTGCCTATGGGACAAGGTGTGCCTAGAACCTTGTACCTAGTACCTTATCCTCTAAGTAAATGCACTATTTATTTTGGATGAGATTTGTTCTCTGACGAACTTCAAAAACCGATGGCTACAGCTTTGCTGTGCCGAGCTCTGCCAACGGCTAATTGAGCATAGCCATAGCTACGCGATATTTTTTAAGTAAAATCAGGGTATGAATATCGCCAAAATAATGTATCAGGTATTTAGAGGTTGAGGTACTAGTCCCTAGTAGAGGTTATACCAACATCCCGTTTACGGGGAACCTTGTCGGTGCTTAATACTCTTCTTCTTTCAATTCCTCAAAAGAGTTAATCATATCGTGCAAACGAGCGTCATCTTCGCCAGGCTCATCATCTGCCAACCAGGTAGTTATTTGGTAAATATGGGTTTTACCTTCTATATAAGCCACAATCCCCCAGACAGACTCCCATTGATCATCTAGTTTGATCAAGGCACTCATTCCGGCTTGTATGGCATTATGTCCATTGATTTGCTTAGCGAAAGGTTTCCCAAACCGGGCGTTTTTTATAGATACCCCCAACAACTCAGGGTTGTCTGCCAAGGTTTGCAAATGACTAGTCAACAAGGCTTTGCCACTCTCTTTTAAATGGTCGGTCACTGCAATACATTCCCCCCTTTCTTTGTCACGATATAGCATTGCAATGGTATTTGAGTGGTTTGTATATTGCTTCATTCCTCTCGAAATGGAAATACTGTACCTGTTTTCTATTGTTTTGGTCTGGTACGTGCGGTCACCGCCACAACTACTAAGGGTGAAGGTAAACAGGGTATAAAAAGCTATAGGCAGCTTATTCAGGAAACTATTTAAAGTATTCATAAGAAAATCTTATATGCTTTATCAATGGGTTGCCTTGCGACATCCCGCATGTCTTTGTGATTTAGTTGGAGGCAAGTTCTTTGTTTTTTCATAAAAAAGCCAAAAACCGTGTTTACATTTTGTATACACACACAGACAATTCCTTGAATATTATCACCTGAAGTACTCTAAGGAACGGTGTCAAAATAAATTTACATTCTTAACCTCATCTTTTTTGGACATGCTTCGTTAAAAAAACTTGCC
>NZ_CANLRP010000009.1 GCF_947493425.1 uncultured Microscilla sp.
AATTGCTTGGATTTGGCTACTATAAGGATTCCAAGGGTATCGAGTTGCGTATTAGCAAGAATAGTCTGCGCAGATTTCGTGGGAAGCTACGTGGTTTCACCCGCCGCTTCACTCGTGAATCAGTCATAGATCGTACCGTAAACATCAGCTCTCTTTCAAGAGGCTGGTTATGGTACTTTGCTTTGGCTAAGGGTCGTGGTCATATGCAATCCTTGGATAAGTGGCTACGTCGTCGTCTTCGTCAAGCAATCTGGTGTCACTGGAAGCAAGTCCGAGTCCGAATCCGAAGTCTTGAACGTCTAGGAGCATCCACTGATTTAGCTTACCAATGGGGTAATAGTCGTAGAGGAAGCTGGACTATTAGTAAAAGCCCAGTATTACATCGTACCATCACTAATAAAAGACTAGAGAAACGTGGATATGAATCTCTCTTAGAGATGTATAACTCCATACACGAAAACTTATCGAACCGCCGTGATACGCGAACCGTATGTCCGGTGGTGTGAGAGGGATAAAGTAGGGTAGAATGATTTCCTACTTTACCCTACTCGATATTTGACATAAATTTAAAAATCATATCTGAATGCCTAAAAGCGTGACATCGTCCCTTTGAGGCGTACCTTGTTGATACTCTTTGAGTTGAGCTTGCATAAACTCTCTGTGTTGGAGCATACTAAATTGGGTGCCTTTTTGTAGCAAACTTTCAAATTTGCGTAACCCTAAACTTTTACGTTGAGGGTTGGCTATATCTTTGAATCCATCGGTAGATAAAAACAACTTATCCCCTGGCGAAAGTACAATACTTTGACTCGTAAATGGTTGATTTTGGTTTTCGCCTCCCACTCTTCTTCTATCACCGTCTAATTTATGCAATAGTCCATCTTGTAGATAATACAAAGGGCGTTTAGCGCCAGTATAAGTTACCATTGTTTTGTCAGAAGCACAAGCTTCAATCTTACAAAGACAAATATCCATCCCATCTTTATTTTGCCCCTGAGATTGTTTTAACCTTGAACGCACGCCTACATGCATCATTTTGAGTATTTGAGCTGGATCAGTTAAGCCTTTTCTGTTCACTATTTCATTAAGCAATGTATTGCCTATAATGCTCATAAATGCCCCTGGCACACCGTGTCCAGTACAATCTACTACTGCGGCAAACGTTATTTTTTTTGCCTTTGCCTGCTGAGCCCCCCGATGTATAACTTGAGTTAACCAGTAAAAATCACCCGAAACAATGTCTTTTGGCTGGTAAATCAGGAAGTGATCTGAAAACACTTTCTCAAAACTGGAAGCATTAGGCAAAATAGCCGATTGTATATTACTGGCATAATTAATACTTTCGGTAAGGTGGGTGTGTAGTTTGCGGAATTCTTCGGAGTCATCGAGTTGCTTATTTAAAGCATCATTTTTTTCCTGTATCTGTGCGTTTGCCAATAAGCACAAGTTGGTACCCATGTTAGAGGCTATACGCTGTAAAAACTCAAGACGTTGGGCTTTTATGGGTTGATAAAACAGTATTTCTAATACCCCCTGAATATTGTTTTGGTGTGTAATAGGAAAAGTAAGGATACTTTGTATAGGTATAGTCTGAGTAGCGCTTACTCCTGTAAAATTATCTTTTAATGTAGGGTTTACGATATGATTCATCTGCATTGTTTTAGCCACTAACCCTACAGTATTTTGTCCTATCTTTATTTGTGGAGCCACTTCATTAAAGTTGATGGCGTAACTGCCAATTAATTCAAGCGTTTCAGGGCAAGTTTTCATGTACAAAGTTGCCTGAAACCCCTTGACAAAAGGAATCAAGTGTTTTAGAAGGTTGTCTGCCCATTTTTGACAGTTTTGCCCAGGCTGAACCTGCATAATATCAGTGAAATTTGCCCAGTTTTTATAAAAAGACAGTTCATCTTCCTGAGATGAGGTAGGTTTCTGGGGAGTTTCTTGGTTAGAAGACATTGGGTATGTCTTGTATAAAGTAGTATTAGGAGGGACTTTCTTTATTGAAAACCTTTTCTTGTTGCTTATATTTTTAGGGAACATGTGTGCTTAATTTATTGATATTTTTAGTTCGTAAATGGTGTTTGCATAGAATAATTTATGGTTTGTACTTCAAGTGATAAGTTATCACTGCTGGTCGAACCAATATTGGCAGTTAACCTTTTTCTGAGAAGTGTTTTTTTTGTTGCTTGATCAAGTCTAAAGCTATTTCTTGTTCTTTGTTAAGCTTTTCAATAAGAGTTTTGACTTTTTTTGAGCTGTAAGAAGGTGAGGGGGCTTTTTCTAATATGTTTGATCCACTTCTTGCTTCTTTACCTTTAGATTTCACTTTCATTCCATTTAAGTTTTAAAATTGAATAACTGTTTGCACAAAAATGGTTGACATGTGTTTTGAAATAAGTATATTTTTTTGGCTGAGTATAAGTAGTAATACCTATATAACCTGGCTTCTGGTGTAAAAGTTTCATAAATACTGGATTATTAGTTGTGTTTTTCGATAAATGGAGGGTATTATGGGGGGAGAATACCTGAGTATAAATACCTGCTTTGTGAAAGAAGTGAAATACAGTGTTTGTAATAAGTTAAAAGTTATCTCATACGATTTAATTATGATAAAACTATATGAGATTACCAAAAACAAAAGGATTTTATATCTTAAGTAAATATACTTAGATATACAATATTCCAGAAATAACCTCTACACTTTATAAAAATGCCTTTAATTTGTAATTTGGAAGCAGGCAATGATTGATTAATTACCTGGCTTGTAAATCAACAAACTATATCTAAAAACAATAATGAAACAAAACTATTACTTGGCATTATTTGCCTTTTGCTTATTGATAGGCTTGCAGGCATGTGGGGGAGAAGATAAGGGTAGCAACACCCAACAAGGTACAGATACTACCACTGCAAAAAACGCTAAAGATTCTGCCCAAACTAAGGCAGTCACTAAGAAAACCACTAGTGTAAATCCTCAATTAACCGCCCATGCTTATTTGTTTGCAGGACTTACCCCTGAAAATAAAGGAGGAATGGATCAGGTTTTTGGGCAACAAGGAGCAAAACAACACCTGAAATTGTTTGGACAACAGTGGCAAAAACTGGAAAACACCCGGCTCAGGAACATGCGTAAATGGCGTGACACTGAATTAGCAAAAATAAACGGAGAAACACATAACTTATTTTACCCGTTTAGTGGACCCGATTTTATCAATGCTTATGAGTTTTTTCCCAATTGTGACAACTACCTGATGTTTGGTTTAGAAAAAGTAGGTAATCTTCCTGATTTTTCTAAAGAAAGTGCAGCTTTTGTCAGTGGCTACCTAAGCAATGTACGCAATGCTTTGGGCGAAATTTTTCAACGAAATTACTTTATTACCACATTCATGGGAAGCGAACTTAATACCAATGTACAAGGAGTTGCCCCCATACTGTTTACTTTTTTGGCACGTACCAATAACCAAATTGTAAAAGTGGAAAAAATTCAATTACAAAAAGATGGAACTCCCAAAGCGTTTCCTCTGGATGAAAAACTTGATCCTAAAAAAAGTGTGGTAGGTTTGATGATAGAGTTTTTAGGCAAAGGTAAAGCTAAACCACAACGCATCTATTATTTTGGCACCGATGTACGAGATGCGCAAATGCCTAAAAAGATGGAGTTGTCCAAGTTTATTAAGAGCTTTCCTCATAAAATATCATTTGTGAAATCTTGCCAGTACACACTGCATGAATCTCAGTTTAAAGTAATGCGTAACCTTATCTTAAACGATACCGAAGCTGTATTGCAGGATGATACTGGAGTACGTTATGAAGTACTCAAAGAAAATGGGTGGAAAGTGAAACTATATGGTAAATATGCCTGGCCTATTGCTGACTTTGGTAAATATACCTACCAACCCAAACTTAAGCAGGCTTTTGCCAAAGATTCAAGCGTAAAGCCTCTCAATTTTACTTATGGTTATCATTGGAACACTGACAATACCAGTGTAATTTTAGCATTTAAAAAATAACAGTTATTAATTGATTATTATTTAATGAAACTACTCAATAAATACATCACCTTGGCTTTGCTGATAAGCTTGCTAGGGTTGGGTGCTTGTGGTGGCAAAGGCGAAAACAAAGAAAATAATAATGCCACTGATACCTCTAAAACCGTTAAAAAAGATTCTGCGAAAACAGACACAAAACAACCTGAAGTAACTACCAACGTAAAGCCTGATGCAGCGCTTACGGCTAAGGCTCACTTGATGGCAGGCATAGAGCTAGACAATAAGGGGGGAATGGACGAATTATTTGCCACTGCAGAAGCGCAGGAACACTTCAAACTGCTCAACAAAAGCTGGCAACAGTTAGAAGACAATCGTTTGAGTAAAATACGCCCCTGGAGAGACAAAGAAATAGGGCATATCAATAAAGAAAAACATAACTTGTTTTATCCTTTCAGTGGGCCAGATTTTTTAAATGCCTTCTTGTATTTTCCCAACTGCGACAATTACATCATGTTTGGGTTAGAGCCTATTGGCGAGTTGCCTAAATTTGATATAAAAGATAAAAAATTCCTGAAAAACTACTTATACCGATCAAGAGAAGCATTGGCAGAGCTTTTAAAAAGGAATTATTTCATTACTAGTTTTATGAGTGGAGACTTAAACACTGCCACAATGAAAGGGGTGTTGCCACTCATGGCTATTTTCTTGTCACGCACCGGAAG
This sequence comes from uncultured Microscilla sp., assembly GCF_947493425.1. Taxonomy (GTDB): domain Bacteria; phylum Bacteroidota; class Bacteroidia; order Cytophagales; family Microscillaceae; genus Microscilla. The sequence continues at coordinate 4,715 of NZ_CANLRP010000009.1, forward strand.
CAAAATAGTGAAGATAGAGCGCATTGTTTTTGATACTAATGGCAACCGCAAAATAGTGCCTGTTACAGTGCCTACCGATAAAAACCGCACTTTACTTCATATAGAGTTTTTGGCCAAAGGCAAAGCTAACTCTCAGCATATTTACTATTTTGGGTCAGATATTCAAGAAAAGTATGTAAAACAGAAAAAACACTTCATTGATTTTATCAAAAGTTTCGATAATAAAGTTGCACTAACCAAGTCAGCTTCTTACTTACCTCATTACGAGATTTTTACTACTATTCGCAACATTATTCTTGACGAATGCTCGGCAGTATTGCAAGATGATACAGGAGTGCCTTATCGTTATTATAAAGAGCGTGGCTGGAATGTACAATTGTATGGCAAGTATGCCCGTCCTGTAGCCGATTTTAAGAGTGGTTATCAGCCTGCTTTACGCGATGCTTTTAAGACAGATAGTACAGTAAAAAAACTTGATTTTACTTATGGCTATCACTGGAAAACTGACAACACCAGTTTGTTGTTTTGCCAAAAGTCTAAGAAATAGAAATAAACCTATAATAAAAAACAAACCCCTAATGACTTAACAGTCATTAGGGGTTTGTTTTTTATCACCTTATGGTACAATCAAAGCCCCAATTTATTCAGTAAATCCCGAACATCTATAATTACTTTATCATTGGCATAACCCACTACATAAGGTTGATATTTTTCGCCTTCCCGGTTCATTATTTTAGCAAGATACTTTTGAAAATACAATGCTTCCCAGTAACTGGTAAAGTACCCCAAGCAGTAGCGATAGTAAGTTTTATTGTCTTTAGGGTTTTCGTAAGGGGTAATGACAAAACTTTTGTGCTTGTTGGCAAACTCGCTGAAGTTTTTGGTAGTATACGAACCAATAATTACTTTAAAGGTAGTATCAGAGGAGCTTACTGTAGTGCGTTGTGGTGTAGCGTTTACCTCTTTTTGGGTTTTATTCAGTGCTTTGATCTCATCGTGTAACGCTTGAACGGCAATTTTTTTGTCACGCAATTCCTTTTGTTTTTTATCTATCTCTGCTCGTTTGTTTGTGATTTCAACTGTCTTTTCCTTAATTTTTTTGTCCAGCTCGCCCTCTTGCAACAACATTTTGCGAAAACCTTCCAAATTGCGGTTAAGCCCTTTAATTTCTTTGCTGATTGCCCGTTTTTCGGCCTTAGAGAGTTCTTGAGCGTATGTAGCCACCCCAGTACTAAACAAAACAATTGCTGCCAGTACCAAAGAGCGGAATTTGTAAAGTGTCATAGTTTTTAAGTTTAAATTAGAGAAATAGAAGTACAGGTTAGTCAACCCTTTGACCATTTGTATAAGTGACTACTTTAGCCTCTTTTACAAAAAGTTCACTCAGTATTTTGACAAACTTATCTGCTTCTGCTTTGTCTTGAAAATAGCCCAAGGTATATTTTTTTAGGCCATCACTGTCCATATCGCCAGTAAAAACAGGCTTCTTTTCCCCTTTGACAAACTCTTTGTATAAATCTTCGTCAGTAATTTCTACTTGTACTTTATATACTGTTCCTTGAGCGTTTGTTTCTTTTTTTATAACAGTAGTTGTTTCTTTTTTTTCATTCTTGAGACGCTCTATTTCTGCCTTTAACTTTTGCTCTTCCTGGGTTTTTGCCGCAATCTCTTTCTCAATAGCCTCAGTATTTACTGGAGCTTGCAATTGTTTTTCTATATCTGCAAGGTTGCTCTTTTTTTCCTCAATATTTTGTTTAAACTTTTTATATGTTTCAGGATTTTTGTAAAAACTTTTAAGCTTTTTCCTTAATTCTCTCTTCGACATTTGAGCGGGGTCTTTTTGAGCTATCCCGTCGATAGATACCCCTGCCGAGAAAGCAAATAAGAGAAGTATTGATAATAGATGTTTCATTGGTATCAATTGTTTAAATAATGATCAATGCTTTCTATACCACAAATTGATGGTATAGAAAGACTTGTGATACAGTTACATAGTGGAAAATATTGAGGTAGGTTTACAGATTTTATTTACCCCCTCCGTTATTGTCATCTTTTACCGGAGTAGTGCCTCCAAGTGCCTCTTGTACACTAATTCTGTTACCATCTTTAAATGCCACTACCCAAGCGCCTTTAATGCCTAGTTGTGTCAAGTGCTCAGCAAACGATTTAGCGGCTTGATATTGACTAAAAGTACCTAGTACATGTTTGTTGTAACCATCCGCATTCTCTTTGGTGTAGTCTGTATTATTATTATGGTCAAAGTTTCTGTTTTTATAAGCTCCTACTTGTACTCTAAACACAATTCCCTTGGTAGAAGCTACCCCACTGATAGTAGTAGGATTAGTAGAGGTTACGGGCTTATTATTTTCGAGTTCTTTGATACGATCTTGCGCTCTTTTAAGGCGAGCACTTAAGCTATCAATTGTGCTAAGCATGACCGATTCACGCTGTTCAAAGTCGTGTTGGGTGGCTTTTAGCTTCAATATCTCTGTTTTGGTAGTGGCAAGTGCTTCATCGGCTTCCTTCTTACCATCTTTGAGTGCTTTTAGCTTAGTCACATCTTTATACATTGCCTTGGCTTCCTTCTTCAAAGCCCTTTTTTCAGTTTTGGTTAATTCCTGTGCCTGACTGCTGACTACTGTCAATCCTATCAAAACACCCATTACTATGCCTTTTATGATAAACTTCATGATGTTAATGCATTAGTTGTTTAAAATGTAAAAAATAATGCCTCTACAAAACGAGAAAGCATTAGATCAGCAATAAATAGCGAGGGAACTAAGCCCTCGCTTATAATGAGACAACGTTAAAAAAGTAATCAAATTTGGTTTGAACAGTGACACCGTCGTTTTTATCAAGGCTAATAAAAGTTGAACACTGCCAGTATCAAACTATTTTTTTATACTGCCAATCATATTTTGAGGTACTACCCACTCGTCAAACTGTTCGCTGGTGAGTAAACCAAGTGCTATAGCGGCTTCACGTAAAGTACTATTTTCATTGTATGCTTTTTTGGCAATCTTAGCCGCATTTTCGTAGCCTATGTGGGTATTAAGCGCCGTCACCAACATGAGAGAGTTTTCAAGGTTTTCTTTGATCATTTGGTGATTTGGCTCAATGCCTACAGCACAATTTCTGTCAAACGAGTCACAAGCATCGCCTAAAATACGTGCAGAGTGTAACAAGTTAAAAATCATCATAGGTTTGAAAACATTCAACTCAAACTGACCAGTAGCGCCACCTACCGACACTGCCACATCATTGCCCATTACCTGAGCACACACCATAGTCAAAGCCTCACACTGAGTAGGATTTACTTTGCCAGGCATAATAGATGAACCAGGCTCGTTTGCTGGAATAATGATTTCACCAATGCCACAACGAGGTCCAGAGCTAAGCATACGAATGTCATTACCTATCTTCATCAAACTTACTGCCAACTGCTTCAGTGCGCCAGAAGTCTCCACCATAGCGTCGTGTGCTGCTAAAGCCTCAAATTTATTAGGAGCAGTTTGAAAAGGCAGGTTAGTAAGTGCGGCAATTTTTTGAGCTACTTTTTCGGCATAACCTTCAGGAGTGTTCAAACCTGTACCTACTGCAGTACCACCCAAAGCCAGGTAGCTCATGTGGTCTAAGGTGTTTTTAATTGCCTTGATTGCAAAGTCAAGTTGAGCTACATACCCCGAAAACTCTTGCCCTAAGGTAAGTGGGGTAGCATCCATAAAGTGAGTACGGCCAATTTTCACCACATCTTTAAAAGCATTGGCTTTTTGTTGAAGGGTATTACGCAACTGCTGAATTTTAGGTAAAGTATGACGTTCTACCATCTTGTAAGCAGCAATGTGCATGGCTGTAGGAAAGGTATCATTAGATGACTGTGATTTGTTTACATCATCATTGGGATGAATAAACTTGTCGTTGTCACTAAGTTTCCCTCCTTTGAGCACGTGAGCGCGGTTTGCTACTACCTCGTTTACGTTCATGTTCGACTGGGTTCCAGAGCCAGTTTGCCATACAACCAATGGAAACTGGTCATCTAAATCTCCATTAGAAATTTCGTCACAAACTTTGGCTATGTATTGAGCTTTTTCTTCTGGCAATACTCCCAGCTCGGCATTAGTCAAAGCTGCCGCTTTTTTTAATACAGCAAAAGCCCTGATCACTTCCAAAGGCATTTGGTTGTCGCCAATGGCAAAGTTTTCACGAGAACGTTGGGTTTGAGCACCCCAGTATTTATCGGCAGGTACTTTTACCTCGCCCATTGTATCTTTTTCTATGCGATATTCCATGAACAAAAACTGTGTTGTAGTTTCTTTATCAATAATTTATTTTCTTGAACAAAATTAAAATATTTTAGAGTATAAGCATTGAAGGTAAAGGGGAAAGTTGTCGAAAGTTTGAAAAGAGCAGTACTTCTAGATTGATCAAGCCAAAAAATGGAGTTGATTGATTAATAATAACCAAGTGTAGGAGAGTAATAGTGGGGAAGAGGTAATAAAAAAAGGTTGGCTTGATAGCCAACCTTCGAATTTATATCTATGTCAAAACAGACACTATTTAAGTGTACGCTTGATTTCACGTTGTTCAAAGCTTTCAATAATATCTCCTACAAGAATATCATTAAAGTTTTTAACGCTCAAACCACACTCGTAGCCTGCTCTTACTTCTTGAACATCGTCTTTGAATCGTTTCAGAGAACCTAACTCACCTTCATATTTCACTATTTGGTCGCGAATCAGGCGAATCTTGTTATTTCTCTTCACATACCCATCCAATACATAACAACCAGCAATGGTACCCACTTTTGAGATTTTGAATGTTTCGCGTATTTCTACGTTACCTACAATCACTTCTTCAAACTTAGGTGCCAACATACCTACCATCGCGTCTTTTACATCATTGATGGCATTGTATATAATAGAGTAAAGTTTTATCTGAACTCCTTCTTGCTCAGCCAATCGTTTGGCAGTATTAAATGGTCTTACCTGGAATCCAATGATAATTGCCTCAGAAGCAATGGCAAGTTGTACATCTGCCTCTGAAATACCCCCTACTGCTTTGTGAATCACCCTTACAGCAATTTCTTCAGTAGATAGCTTCAACAATGAATCTGACAAGGCTTCTACCGAACCATCCACATCACCTTTTACAATGATCTTCAACTCCTGGAAGTTTCCAAGAGCAATTTCTCGTCCGATATCTTCCAGTGTTTTTCCACGAGTAGCCCTTACTTTTTGAGCACGTTGAATTTGCTCACGTTTGTTGGCTATTTCACGTGCTTCCCGCTCATTTTCCATTACTTTGAGCAAGTCACCCGACTGTGGTGCTCCATTTAATCCTAACACCTGTACAGGTGTAGAGGGACCTACTTTTTGTAGACGTCGTCCTAGATGATCCGTCATTGCTTTTACTCTACCGTGGTGAGATCCAGCCAAGATAACATCTCCAACTTCCATTGTTCCCGCTTGTACAAGTACCGTGGTCACATATCCTTTCCCTTTATCCAGAGAAGCTTCCACTACAGTACCAGAAGCATTCTTATCTGGGTTAGCCGTTAGTTCAAGTAGTTCAGCTTCCAGCAACACTTTTTCAAGTAATTCAGGAATGCCTGCACCTGTTTTTGCTGATATTTCCTGATCTTGGAATTTACCACCCCAAGATTCAACCAATACCCCTTGTGAAGACAATTCTTCACGAATTTTATCAGGGTTAGCTGTTTCTTTATCTACCTTGTTAATGGCAATTACAATAGGTACATCAGCGTTTTTGGCGTGATTGATTGCTTCCTTAGTTTGAGGCATCACCCGATCATCCGCTGCTACTACCAATATAACTACATCAGTCAGTTTGGCTCCCCTTGCTCTCATCGCTGTAAAAGCTTCGTGACCAGGAGTATCAAGGAAGGCAATGCGTTTGCCACCGTCAGTTACTACATCGTAAGCACCAATGTGTTGAGTAATACCTCCCGACTCAGAGTCGGTTACGTTACTGCTTCTGATATAGTCAAGCAAAGAGGTTTTACCGTGGTCTACGTGTCCCATAATGGTCACAATAGGTGCTCTTTCTGTGAGGTCTTCAACACGGTCAGGAGTTTCCTCCTCTTCCATCTTCACATCTTCCTCAGTACTGATGAAGTCTACATCATCATAATCAAACTCAAGAGCTATAAATTTAATAGCCTCTGCATCAAGACGTTGGTTAATAGATACAAACATCCCCAGATTCAAACAAGTAGAAATTACCTCATTTACAGATACATCCATCAAAGATGCCATATCATTGGCTGAGATAAACTCTGTTACCTTTAAGATTTTTGTTGTCTCTTCTTCTTGTCCTTCTGCTTCTTTACGTTTGGCTCGTTTTTGAGCTTTTATCTTACTTCGTGTACTACCACTTGATCCTGTACCAGACCCTTGCACTTGCGCCATTGTCGCTTTTAAGCGATCGCGTATTTGTTTTGCAGAAATTTCTGTTTTTTGAGGGTCATTGTTTCCTTTACCCTTATTTCTTCTGTCTTTTCTATTTCGGGACTGATTGTTCGAGTTTCGGTTACCACCACCTTGGTTGCGGTTTTGGTTTTGGTTGCCACCACCTTGGTTACGGTTTTGGTTATTACCACCCTGACGATTGCCACCACCTTGATTACGGTTTTGGTTATTGCCACCCTGACGATTACCACCACCTTGGTTGTTGTTTGTGCCTCCTTGTTTGTTACCGTCAGAAGAGTTTTGCCCAACCTTTCGGTTTCTGACAAGTTTTTTCTTTTTCTTCTTTCTTTTCTCGTCAGAAGATGCAACAGGCTTACCTTTTTTCTTTGGTTTTTCTACCGGAAGCTCAATCTTACCTTTAATAGTAAGTCCCGAAAGTTGTTCAGCTTTTGCTTTAATTACCTCAACTTCAGGTTTCTTTTCTGTATCAGCTTTACCACTGGTGGTTGCCGATGACTCTTTTGCCTGGGTATTTTTTGCCGCAGGCTTTTCAACTTTTTCTTTGCTCTTATCCTTGTTTTTGTCCACAGGAGTTTTTTGAACGTTTGTAGAGGGTCTTTCCACTGCTTTTTCAGTTTGTGCCCTTGGTTTTTCTTCCTTGGGTTTGATGGGGTCTTTGGATTTCTGAATATTAGATGACACTGTTTTTTCTTCTGGGGCAGGTTTACCATCATTAGTAGCTTTTGCCTTATCAGAAGTATTTTTCTTATTAACTTCTTTGTTCGAAGTACCAGAGTTTTTTGGTTTATTTTTCTGGTTTGCTTTTCCTTTCTGCTGAGCGTTACTTTCTAAGTCTATTTTTCCTTTTACAGTAAGTCCTGGAAGTTTAGACGGTGACTGTTTGTTGTCAGCGGTATTCGAGTTTTTTGTTTCTACAGTTTTTGGCGGAGTATTGGTTTTAGTTTTCCCTTCGTTGGGATTTGTTTCAACTTTTGTTTTCTTGTTTTCAGCACTAGCAGCGGTATCCGGGTTTTTAACTTTTTCCTTTTTGTTTTCTTGCTTGGCAGCTACATTTTCTTTTTTGCTAGATGTAGGTTTTTCCTCTATCAGGTTGTTGAGAGGCACATTAAACTCATTGGCCAAAATTTTCAATGCATCTACTGAAATTTTTGTACTTGGTTTAGGTTTAGTCTCTACCTTGACTCCTTTCGATATAAGAACCTCGGCAATGGTAGAAATGCCTACATTGAGTTTTTTTGCCGCCTGGCTTAGTTTTATGGTGTTTTTATCTGCCATCTAATACTTTTTTGTGTCTAATGCGTCTGTCTGTGTTAAACTTGGACCCTTCTGATAAATATTTACTCTTGTTCTTCTTCTTCTTCAAACTCTCGTTTTAGAAGAGCAAGCAAATAATCTACAGTTTCTTCTTCTAGTTCGCTTCTGTTAATCAGGAGTTCTCTACCAACATTTAGGACACTTTTGGCGGTTTCCATACCCAAACGACGAAGTTCATCTCTTATCCAAGGTTCTATTTCTTCATCGTCAAATTCAGAAAGCTCTATGTCTTCCTCAATTTCATACTCGTCCATATCACGGTATACATCAATCTCCATTCCTACCAGTTTACTGGCAAGTTTGATGTTATGCCCTCCTTTTCCAATGGCAAGTGATACTTGGTCTGGTTTTAAAAACACAGATACTCTGCCATCATCTTCCATTTTAATGCTAGTGATTTTTGCGGGACTCAACGCACGAGTGATGTACAAATCTAAATTGTCGGTATAGTTTATTACATCAATGTTTTCGTTGTTTAGTTCACGAACAATACTATGGATTCGCGAACCTTTCATTCCAACACAAGCACCTACAGGATCTATGCGATCATCATAAGACTCTACTGCAACTTTTGCTCTTTCACCTGGTTGTCTTACTACTTTTTTAATAGTAATCAAGCCATCATACACTTCTGGTATTTCGCTTTCAAAAAGCCTTTCCAGGAAAATTGGAGATGTACGGGATAGGATAATCTTTGGGTTACCATTGATCATATCTACCCTATGTACTACAGCTTTTGACATTTCGCCCTTACGGTATCTGTCTTTAGGTATCAGCTCGTTCTTAGGAAGCGAAAGCTCATTACCCTCAGAGTCAAGCAGTAATAATTCTCTGCTCAAAATCTGATGTACCTCAGTTACCACAATCTCATCCGTCATGTCTTTATATTTCAGATATAGATTCTCTTTTTCTACATCTTTGATTTTCTGAATGAGCGTTTGCCTTGCTGTCAAAATTGCGCGTCGGCCAAAATCGCTTAGATAAACCGTCTGAGGAAATTCATCCCCAATGTCTTCTTCCGCAATTTCAGGGTCTATTTTTTTTGCTTCTGACAGGGTTACTTTGTCTAGTTCGTGGGCTTCTGGAGAATCATCTTCTACAATAATTCGGTTTCGATACATTTCCAAATCACCATCTTCTATGTTAACTATCACATCGAAGTTTTCATCAGAGGTGTATTTTTTCCGAATCATTGTTCTGAACACTTCTTCCAGAACTTGTTCCATCAAGACCTTGTCAATGTTTTTTGCCCGAGCGAATTCTGCAAACGAACTAATGATTTCTTGCTTGTCCAATTTGTATATCTTTTAATAAAAGTCTAATCTGTAAAATAAACTCAATCAATCAACCAAACGAAATCATCACTTTGGTTTTCACTATCTGATCAAAAGGAATTTCTTCCTTTTCAGGAATTATTTTACCCTTTTTTTCAGGTTGTATTACAATGAGTTTGTCTTCAACTTTTTCTAAAACTCCTGTTTTATTGCCACTTTCATTTAGCGATACTTTCACTTTTCGCCCAATGTTTTTTATATATTGCCTTTGGTTTTTTAGAGGCAAGTCTACTCCTGGAGATGAAACCTCCAGTGTATATGCACCTTCTATCAGGTTTTCTTCTTCTATGTATTTACCAAGCCATCGGCTTAGTGTGGCACACCTGTCTATAGAAACGCCTTGATCACCATCAATCAATACTGTGAGTTTGGCTTTGGGCTTTTGATTTTTTAATATCACATCAATTAAAAAATACTCAGGCTCAAGGTGTTCTTTAATAAGTGTTGTTAGTTTTTCTTCTTGATTCATTTAGTTATTGTGAACTCAAAAACTTTGAAAACCCTTAAAATGAAAAAAAGGGCATGAAGCCCTTTTTTTATATTTTGAGTAAGATTGCAAACCTAAAAGTTAAAAACTTTATTTGCAAACTTTGTTATGTACAAAATAATATATTACAAGGACTTCTTCATAATATCACTTCAGTAATTGAGAGTATAAGCTTTTAAAAACTTTTCTTTGAGTCACAAAAATAGAGTATTTTAGGTTGCCATACAAATTTAATTTTTACTTTATTTAAATTAAGTCTTGAATTAGAGCCCATTAAACTATTTTGTAGCCCCAAAAGCAAGATGCCTGTTTGCTATGACCATAGACAAAAGGGCAATGATGAAGGTCTGATTATTATTTACTTTGATGACTTTTGGAATAACTTTTTATTAACATTGCAAAAATTGAATTATTTCTAAATTTGTTGCCCAATGTTTTATTCACAAATCAAAAAATATCATTGGGTTTTGAGTCACAAAAAAGGTGTCAAAATAATTAGTCAAATCATAACATTGTATATAACACTATTGGTATGAGTAGAGATAACCAGAAACAAGCATTTATTCCACCATTAAAAATTCAGAATACACTTACTAACACCAAAGAGGTTTTCGAGCCTTTAAATCCTCCCTTTGTAGGAATGTATGTTTGTGGTCCTACTGTATATAATAATCCACACATAGGCAACGCCCGCCCCGCAGTGTTTTTTGATGTGTTATCCCGTTATCTTACGTATCTTGGCTATAAAGTGCGTTATGTACGCAACATTACTGATGTAGGGCATTTGACAGGTAGCGAAAACGATGGAGAAGATAGAATCTCAAAGCAAGCCAAGCTTGAGCAGCTTGAGCCTATGGAGATAGTAAACATATATACCAACAAATACCTGGAGTTGATGGATGCCCTTAATGTAAAGCGCCCTAGTATTTCTCCAACAGCTACCGGACATATTGTAGAACAAATAGATACTGTGCAAAAAATACTGGATGCAGGGCTGGCTTATGAGTCTGAGGGTTCAGTATATTTTGATGTGAAAAAATACAATGAGCATCATAATTATGGAGAACTTTCGGGCAGGGTAATAGATGAGTTGTTGGTAAATACGAGAGAAAACCTAGAGGGGCAAAGTGAGAAAAAGAACCCAATGGATTTTGCTATCTGGAAAAAAGCTTCTCCTGAACATTTGATGCGTTGGAACTCGCCTTGGGGCGAAGGTTTTCCTGGGTGGCATCTAGAGTGCAGTGTAATGAGCACAAAGTATCTGGGCGAACAGTTTGACATTCATGGGGGAGGAATGGATTTGATGTTTCCTCATCATGAATGTGAAATAGCTCAGGCAAAAGCCGCTAATGGTGGCAAAACTCCTGTAAAGTACTGGATGCATAATAATATGTTAACTATTGATGGAGTAAAAATGAGTAAGTCGCCCAGAGTGAAGTGGAGCGAAGAAGCATTGACTAACTTAAAGACTGGGGGGCTTCCTGATGATTTAGTAGCCAAGATAAAGGACTTGAACCAACCTCAAAAAGATGAGTTTGATGAAAAACCTGAGAAGTATTTAGGGAAGGAGGCAAAATCGCATTTTAGACAAATACAAGAGCAGGCGCAAGAGTTTGTAAACTTCATTACAATAGAAGAGGTCTTTACTGGAGAGCACGAAATTTTGGCTCAGGCGTATTCTCCGATGACTATTCGCTTATTTATTTTACAGGCGCACTACCGTAGTACCATTGACTTTTCGAACAAAGCCTTGTTGGATGCTCAAAAAGCCTATAAGAAGTTAATGAATAGTTTGCGAGTTCTTAAGTTGATGGAGTATCCTACAGAAGCAGGAACTCTTAATACAAAACTGGATCAGCAAATCAACGGATTTTGTGACAATGTATTGCGTAGTATGAATGACGACATGAACACTGCAAAAGCATTGGCTCAAATATTTAATATCAATAAAAAAATCAACCATTTTTATACTAACCCACAAGACATAGCCACTATAGAGAAAGTAACATTTGACCGAATGAAGTCTTTCTTTATTACTTTTATTGTAGATGTGTTTGGGTTGTTAGAAGAGAAAACGAATAAACAAGAAGTGTTAATTCAGGGAATGCTGGACTTGTATAAAGATGCTAAAGAAAATAAAGACTATGATAAAGTAGATCAGATTAGGGCCACCTTCAAAGAAAGTGGCTTGCTGATCAAAGACCTCAAAACTGGGGTGGATTGGGCTTATGAGGAATAAATATTGAATCAGCATTTTTTGCTACTCATTTCTTTTAAAATACAAACATCAAAAAAAGTCAGGTGCATCCACCTGACTTTTTTTGTGGGTAAATCTCCTTTATTGTAGGTGTTGTATCATTTCAAAGCCTCTTACGTTACACTTACAGAGTATCGTTTACCTCTTTGTGATTTTAAGTATAAAACAATAAGATGTTTAAGAATTTATTACTGCTATTTATTACTACTTTATTTTTTAATAAAACGTATAGTCAAAGTTCCGCCAGTAGTGCAGGCGGTGTTACTGCTCCCAAGTTTAGCAATGAGTTTATGAATATAGGAGTAGGCGCACGTGCACTGGGTATGGCAAATACTCAGGTGTCTATTGTCCAAGATGTAACCGCAGGTTATTGGAATCCAGCAGGTTTGCTGGATATAAAAAGTGATTATGATGTGGCGCTAATGCACTCTGAGTATTTTGGAGGCATTATTCAATATGATTACGCAGGTTTTGCGGTTCCGATAGACTCTATGAGCCATCTAGGTATCTCTGTTATAAGACTAGGCGCAGACGATATTCCTGATACCCGGTTTTTATACGATGCTGATGGACGCCTAAATTATGACAATATCCGGTTTTTTGGAGTGGCAGATTATGGTTTTCTAGTATCCTATGCTCGCCACTTGCCCTGGATCAAAGGGCTGAAGGGGGGCGCCAATTTTAAAATTATCTATAGAAACGTAGGTAATTTTGCCAACGCCTGGGGTTTTGGTTTAGATGCTGGCTTAAAACTAGACCTTAAGAATGGTTGGCACTTTGGCGCAATGGCAAGAGACATTACAGGAACCTTTAATGCCTGGGCACACAATACTGCTTTAGTAGCAGAAGTTTTTGCCCAAACTGGCAATGCTATTCCAAGAAACTCTATAGAAATCACCTTGCCTCGCTTGATATTGAGTGCTTCTAAAGAGTTTGTGATTCATAAAAAGTTTGGGGCACTCATTGCGGTTGATCTGAATACTACTTTTGATGGACGTAGAAATGTGCCCATTCAAACCGAAAGAGTTTCTATTGATCCTGGAATGGGAGTGGAACTTAACTACTTGAAAAAAGTGTTTTTAAGAGGTGGAGTACACAATATTCAGCAAATTAAAGATACTAAAGGGGGAACGTTTACCTCTTTTCAACCCACTTTTGGTGTAGGTATAAATATCAGTCGTTTTACTATCGACTATGCTTTTACTGATGTAGGCAATCAGTCTGAGGCATTATACTCCAATGTTTTTTCATTGAAAGTAGCCATCAATAAATAAAACATCCCTGCTAAAAGCTCAGTTTACGATAAAATCAATTCTCTCATGAAATTTAATCATACAAAATACTACTACTTGTTCTTGCTTGCCCTGATGATCTTAGGGGTGGGAAATGTCCAAGCTCAAACTTATGGCAATGAATGGATTAACTATAGCCAACAATACTACAAAATTCCTGTGGTAAAGAAAGGAGTGTATAAGATAAGTTATGCACAACTTCAGAGTGCAGGCATTCCAATAGCATCAGTAAAACCCAAAAACCTACAAATATTTCATCGAGGCAAAGAACAAGCAATTGTAGTAAATAGTGCAAGTAATGAGGTGTTTTCTAGCAGTGACTATGTCTTGTTTTATGGAGAAAAGAATGATGGAACTCAAGATGCTTTGATGTATAAAGATCCTACTTGGTTGGTAAACAAATACTATAATTTATACTCAGATACTACCGCTTATTTTCTTACCTGGACAGTAGATGGTTCTTTAGGGAAACGAATGATTGAAACCAATGAGTCTAATATTGGCGGCCTTACAGCAGAGAGTTATCATTGGAAAGAGGAGCTGTTAGTTTTTAATAATCAATATGCCCTGGGACGAAAATACCCCATAGGCACTACAAATAATATATATATCAGCGATTTTGATATTGCTGAGGGGTGGGTAGGTTCACCTATAGGAGCGGCTGGAGCCAATTTTAATTTCAATGTTAACAATATTAACAGTGGGAGTGGAGTAAAACCAAAGATTGAGATAAGGTATATAGGACGAAATCCCGTAAAGGTAAACAACACTAAAATATATGTAGGCAATTCTACAGGAAGCCTTCGTTTGTTAGATGATGTGCAAACTGTTTTTCAAGTAAATTATACTTATACTAAAGAAATAGAGTTGAGTGACATTTCGGGCACTGGTCAGGTAGTTGTCCGGTTAGAAGAACCAACGGGTAGTGTAAGTGTAGCTTATGTCAAACTTACCTATCCACAAACAGTGGACATGCAGTCTCAGGCAAGTTACGACTTTAGGTTGAGAGCAAACGGGGGAGGTAAGTCTTACCTGGAAATAAGTAACCCAGTAGCAAATGCTCAGGTGTTTGATATTACAGATAAAGATAACGTAGGGAAGGTAATCACTGGCACTAATGCTGGCAACCTTACTGCCATTGTAAATAGCACTACAATTGAGCGCCAATTGTATGTGAGGAATAATACATTGTTTGACAATGTGATTGGAATTGAGAAGACTCCCTTTATAAATATAGATGCTACCAAACATAATTATTTAATTGTTACCCATGCATCTTTACGGCAACCTACAGGAGGGGTAAGTGACCCTGTACAGGCTTATGCGGCTTACCGGGCATCTACCGAAGGGGGAGGCTTTGACACCTTGACAGTCAATGTAAAACTACTCTACAATCAGTTCAATTATGGCGAATATAGCCCGCTTGCGATTAAAAACTTCGCCCATTACATATATGATAAAGGGAATCCAAAATTTTTGTTTTTAATAGGTAAAGGATTGTCAATTGACCAGTCTGCAACAAGCTTAAATCCGAGAATTATCCCTGCTCACCGCGGACAAGATTTAATCCCTCCTTTTGGTTATCCTCCTTCTGATGTCATGTATACTGCTGGGTTTAACCCTGCAAGCCCTCAAACCCCCATGATACCTACTGGTCGACTTAGTACCCGTTTTCCGAGCCATGTACTCAATTATTTAAACAAAGTCAAAGAACACGAAGTACTCAAAGGCGAAGCCATTTGGATGAAGAATTTTATTCATTTAAGCGGAGGAAATAATGCCAGTGAGCAAAAACTATTAAGGGCTTATGTAGATTTTTATGCACAATTAGCCTCTGGAGGACTACTTACACCCGTTTTTACGACCTTGTCTAAAAATACTTCTCAACTTGTAGAAGTAATTAATGTGTCAGAGTTGGTAAACCAGGGAGTAGGGGTCATGACCTTCTTTGGACACTCTGCCGTAGGTGTTACTGACTTAGAAATAGGTTTTGTGACAGATGATATAGAGGGGTACAGAAACAAGGGAAAGTATCCGATGATTATAGCCAATGGTTGCCAATTGGCTAGTATATTCAATGGTGATTTTCGCTCACTTTCAGAAGACTGGATCAATACAGCAGACCGGGGCTCTATAGGGTTTCTGGCTCATACTTATATAGGATATACAGTACCACTGTGGCGTTATTCGCAAAGGTTTTATGCAGTAGCTTTCAATAGTACCCAGTTTGTGGGTAGGCCAGTAGGCGAAATCATTCAAGAAGTAATAAGAACTCAGCCAAGAACCAATGAACAAGCAGAAGTAACGGTTGATCAGCAAATGTTATTACAAGGAGACCCTGCCATACGTCTAAGCAGAGGTAATAAGCCAGACTATTACACTTCCAGTGAGTTTATCACGCTTAAATCTTTTGATGGTAATCCTTTGTCGGCAGTTTCAGATTCGTTTCAGGTAAATGTAGTAGTCGCAAATGTAGGCATTAAAGATAATCAACCTTTTAGAATGTCGGTAGAGCGAACTTATGCCGATGGAACAAGCACCATTTATACCAATAATGTAGACTACTCTCCTATCAACCTGCAAGATACTGTGTCGTTTACAGTCAAACGTGATCCAGCTAAAAACGGGAGTGGGTTGAACAAAATAAAAGTACACATTGACTACTTGAATAATATTGATGAAGTAAGTGAAACTAATAATATTGCCGAAATAGAATATCTGTTTCAGGCTCAGGGAGCTGTTCCTTTGAGCCCGTATGATTTTAGTATAGCTAACAAAAGCCCCATTGATTTTACTGCTTTTTCAGGGTCACTTACGAACGAAAACAGACAGTTTGTATGTGAAATAGATACGCTTAGCTCTTTTGATAGTCCAGGCAAAAAAACAGTTTTTATACAGCCAAGCTTATTGCTCAACTGGAGCTCTGAGATATTTGCGGGTGATACAGGGCAAGATAGTACTGTGTATTACTGGCGGATCAATTATGCTGATCAGATAGGTAACCCTAATCCTACTTCTTTGTGGGCAGACCGTTCTTTTACTTATATTCCTGGAAGCCCAGAGGGATGGTCACAAAGCGAGTTCTCCCAATTTGAAAAAGACATCATTACAGGAAACCTGCAGCTAGACAAAGCAAGTAATCAGTGGAAGTTTAAAAGTGTTGATACAAAACTGGCAGTGAATACTTCCGGCTCTAATGCACCCAGTCCACTTACCCAAGTAATGTATAACGGCATCCCTTTGATTACTCAATCAGATTGTGCGGGTGACCAAGTCATAGTGATGGCGTTTAAAAAAGAAACTTTTCAGCCTTACTTATTATTTACTCCTTCTACTACAAACCCTACCTGTGGGCGCAACGGCAACAGTAGTGGCAATGGTTTGTCTGCCAATGTTTATAGCAATGCTATGACTACTAATTTGAAAAACTACCTGGATGCAATACCTAGTGGCGACTATGTCTTATTATTAAGTAAAGGGAATGTAACATTTAGTAGTTGGGATGCTACTATCAAAACTGCTTTACAAAATGTAGGGGCAAGTTCAGGAGCTTTGAACACCTTGCAAAACGGACATCCATATATATTATTGGGGCAAAAAGGGGGCAGTGCTTTACAAGAGGTGATTTCTACCAGTTTATCAGGGCAAACCTCAGAAAGTATTGTCATGAACTACAATTATACCGAAAGCTTTTCTTCTGGTGAGGTCACAACATTACCTATAGGACCTGCCAAAGAATGGGGTAAACTCTATGGTAAAATGGTTACAAATGCCAATGATGTAATAACCTATCAGATCATAGGTATTAACACTCAAGGTCAAGAGTCGGTAGTATTTTCTCAGCAGGCAGCTTTGCCCTCAGAGTTTGATCTGAAGAATATACTAAATGCTGGAACCTATCCATTTATTAGGCTAAAATTAGTATTAAAAGATGAGGTCGATTTTACTCCAGCTCAGCTTAAGCGCTGGATGGTCACCTATGAAGCTTTGCCAATACCAGAAGGGCTGATAGATATAGAGACTATTGGTAAAGAGAAGTATGTAATTGCAGACAAACAAGAAGGGGAAAGTGTGAATGTTGAATTTGCTTTTAGAAATATTACTGATGTAGCGTTTTCATCCGATTCGCTATGGGTACGTTATGTGCTCACTACCAACAATAAAGAGGTGCTGAGAGATTCAGTGAAAATACTTGCCCCTCAACCCAAAAGTGTGGTGAGGTTTAGTCGACAAATAGAAACTTTGGGTAGGGTAGGAGCCAACGTGCTCACTGTATATGTAAACCCACGGATAGCGGCAGAGTTGTATTATGATAATAATTTGTATCAGGTGAATTTTAATGTGCTTAAAGATAATGCCAACCCTATACTGGAGGTCTCGTTTGATGGAAGGCAAATTATGGACGGTGAAATTGTCTCACCCAGCCCAGTCATTAATATTCGTTTGAGGGACGAAAATTCATTTAAAGTGTTGACTGACACCAGCAACTTAAATGTTTTATTGAGAAAATGTGAAACTTGTGATTTTGAAACAATCGTATTCAGCGATCCTAACGTGAAATGGACAAGTGGTCCTAGTTTGACTGAGGTAGAGTTTCATCCTAAAAACCTGGAAAATGGTAAATATGCCCTAAAGGTGCAAGGGCGTGATGCTTCGGATAATAAAGCTGGGGTAAACCCTTATACTATTAATTTTGAGGTAGTGAACGAGTCTACTGTAACTCATGTGTTTCCTTATCCTAACCCCTTTTCTACCAAAACTCAATTTGTTTTTACGCTTACTGGGGGAGCAATACCTGATGAGATGAAAATTCAGATAATGACTGTTACCGGAAAAGTGGTGCGGGAGATTACCAAGGAAGAACTTGGTCCAATAGTAATAGGGAATAATCGGTCTCAGTATGCTTGGGATGGCAGAGATGAGTACGGCGATTTGCTTGCCAATGGATTGTACCTTTATCGTGTGGTGATGAAGATAAACGGACAACCAATAGAACAGCGAAAAACCAGTGCTGACAAAGCATTTAAAAATGGTTTTGGTAAACTATACATCTTGAGGTAGTGGTATTTAGTATAATCTTTGAGAAGAGAAATCTCTTTTAATGATTGAAACTTTACATAACACTTAATAAGCAAATGCAAAGTTTCAGTTATTATTAATTAAGTAGTCAGGGTTGTGAATGTTCAAATGGTGATGGGGTGCTACATAACAAAAAATGTGACCAAACAACAATTGAATGATGCAGCAATGGTGAATACTTATTCTGTTACTTACTTAAATTAATCGTAGTTTATTACCTAATAGAAAGCCATTATGTCATATAAAAGCCAAGTTGAAGAAATGATTCAAGAGTATGTTGAGTCGGTTGGTTTGACCAAAAAAGACACTTATAATTCTGAGACTGATTCGTGGAATTGGAAGAGAGGGTCAGCATCTATAGAAGTATTTATTGCAGATGGAAAAAACAATAGAGAGTACTTGTGTATTTACTCTCCTTTGATGAAGGTTCCAGCAAAAGAAGAATTTAGCTTTTACCGCCATTTGTTGGAACTCAACTACTCAAAACTGGGTTTAAAATTAGCTATCCGTTCTAGTAGTGAGTTTGTATACGCAGTGTCAGAACGAGATATTAATGGGATGGATTACAACGAGTTAAGTGTGTGTATCAAAGACCTAGAGTGGTGGGCTGACAAGTTAGATGACGAGTTACAAGAACTTTTCCCTCATTGATAATTCAATATGAGACCAAAATAAAAGCGGAGATTGTACAACAGTCTCCGCTTTTATTTTTTAAAGCCTATCATACGGTCATTCTTACCAAAAAACTCGTTAGTGCACAGTTCTCTTAGCTCGGCTATGTTAGGTAAGTTGTCTTTAAGTATATTCTCAAGAGTATATTTTCTTACCACATTGGCTATTTGCCCACCAGTAAGTAAAAAATCCCTCGCTAGTTTTTTTGCATCTTTGTCGCTTATATCAGCAATTTTTGATTGCCATATTAATTGGCGGGTTTTGGTATCAGGCTTGTGAAACTTTACTTTATACAAAAAACGTCTTTCAAAGGCGTTGTCCAGGTTCATGTTCATGTTAGAGGTAGCAATCAAAATGCCTTCAAAATCTTCTAGCTCTTGTAGTAAGATATTTTGCATGCTGTTATTCATCTGATCTACACTTGATGAAACTTCATAGCGTTTACTTATCAGGGCATCCGATTCGTTGAAAAACAAAATAGGGCATTGATCATAATAATCTTTAGCTTGTTTATAGGTTTTAAACACCTGCTTTATTCTCTTTTCTGACTCTCCTACATACTTATCACGAATAGATGAAATATCTACCAATAACAACGGTCGGTTGGTGGTATGTGCCAAGTTATAGGCTATTTGGGTTTTTCCGGTGCCAGGGTCTCCATAAAGCAAAAAAGTAAGCCCAGATGCATACCCCATTTTTTCAAACTTGGTAATGGTTTTCTTAAAATTATTCTCTTCCAGCAATTCAAAAAACAAATCAAGTTGTTTCTTTTCTTCTTGGTTGAAAAAAAGCGATACTGGTTTTATCTTTTCTGGAGCAATGAATATGCAATGTTTAGGGTTAAAGGGTTTGCTTTTTTCCAAAGCCCCCAAATCTTCAGAAAATAATAAATCTATAGCTTTGTCAGTAAGAGCCAGCTCTTTACCTCCATAAAAACTATCATCAACAAAGCAGGCAAGGTCTTGTTCAATCAACTGCGATTGCCCTGAAAACAGATTTTTCTTTGCCCTGATTTTACTTCCCATAGAGTCGTATACATAATATATATAACGTTCTATGTCTGCCTCGTTTGAGTCGTTGGCAAAGGCATGGCAAAGGTGTACCAGCAACAGCGTATCATCTTCATAAAGATTGAAGTCCAAGATGCTTTGTACAAGTTTAAAACGTTTGGCCTCACGCTTTAACAAATCCAGCCCCTCAGTAAAAAGTTCGTCGGTAGGAATGTTGTTTTTCTCCCGTTCGCAAATCATTTCATTGACTCGCTCTATTACTTCATACACATCTTCAAAATGATCGTTTTTTGGAATAGATTTATTAAGGGAAATAGCATTGAACACATAGTTTGATACGTGAAAACGGGTAGCAATGACTTTCATATCATACCCAGTATTTTTGATGAGCAAACGTTTACTTACCAAGCTTTCTAACACAGGAGAAAGGCTTACAATAAAGAAGGGGTTGCAAGACAGGTATTGAGTAAGACTATCCAAATCGGTATCTTTTCCGCTAATACTCATTGCAAACATTACAGAGAAGAGCCAAGCTTCGTCATCGCTGCAGTGAAGAAAATCTTTTACAACTTTGGTTTCTTCACGCAAAGAGTGCAAAATTTTGGTTTTGTTTTGATCGGTTAGTTCAGATTCTTTAAAAGCCATTGATAGCTTTTCTATGCTTTTAAGAACTAAATTAGGCTCAATGTTTTGAATATTTTTCATGGAGATTGTATAATATATACTATACCTTGGGATTGTAAGATACCATCTTTAAAAATAACGAATAATGTAGATGAATGTTAGTAGTTAGGGGTAATGAAACTATCAGAAACATTACAATGTCTAAAAAAACAAAATAAAAATCACTTCAAGTTTCTATATAAGTAATGTAATAGGATATTGCTATTTTGAGAAAAAATAAAAAAATAAGGCAGTTAATATATACTTTACGTAAAAACTACATTAACTGCCTGTTTGTTTTAAGTAAGCATTCCGCCATCCACCTGTAGTACTTGTCCAGTCATATAACTTGACATGTCAGAACCTAAGAATGCCACACAATCGGCCACCTCATTGGTCGCTCCTGCTCTTTTCAATGGTATACCTTGTTTCCATTCATCAACTACTTTTTGGTCAAGCTCGCCTGTCATTTCAGTTTCTATAAAACCGGGAGCCACGGCATTAGAGCGCACATTTCTTGAGCCTAGTTCTAATGCTACCGACTTGGTAAAACCAATGATTCCCGCTTTTGACGCAGAATAATTGGCTTGCCCAGCATTACCTCTTATGCCTACTACCGAAGTAATATTCACAATAGACCCACTTTTTTGCTTCATCATTTGACGCATACTGGCCTTGGTCAGGTTAAAAACTGACTTAAGGTTTACTTCTATTACACGATCCCACTGCTCTTCAGACATCCGCATGAGCAACCCATCTTTTGTAATACCTGCATTATTTACCAAAACATCTAACCTGCCAAAATCTTGGATAACATTATTTACAAGCTCTATAGCTGCCTCATGGTTTGACGCATCAGAACGATACCCCTTTACTTTACCACCCGCCTGCTGCAACTCTTGCTCAAGTGCTTGGCCTTTCTCTACACTAGACAAATAAGTAAAAGCTACCTGGGCGCCTTGTTCAGCGTATTTCTGTGCAATGGCTTTTCCGATTCCTTTTGAAGCACCAGTAATCAGGGCTACTTTTCCTTCTAATAATTTCATTAGTAATGGGTTTAACGATATAAAAATGAACGCTATCAATAAGCAAAAACCTTATGATCTTTATCAAATCATAAGGTTTTAATATTTAAGGGTGTAAAAAACGAAAATTATTCAAATAAAAACAAAAAAGAGGTTTTAAGCAGGAGTTGATTGTAGCTCTACTTGCCCCAATTGTTTCAATGTTTTTAGATGAGATTTTATTGCGCTACGAAATGTAGGCATTTCATTGTAAGGTAGGTTAAACTGTTGTGCAGTGTTTTTTACAATGTCAGAAATAGCTTTATAGTGCACATGGCAAATGTTAGGGAACAAGTGGTGCTCTATTTGAAAGTTAAGCCCTCCTACATACCATGACAATAACCTGTTGTTACGGGCAAAATCAGCAGTGGTGTGTAGTTGGTGGGCTGCCCAGGTATTTTCCAGGTTATCTTCATTATCCAATACTTGGTGGTGTTCAGTATTTTCTACTACGTGAGCCAGTTGAAAAACTACACTCAGAATAATACCCGTAGTAAAATGCGCTACACAAAATCCAATGGCAAGTTGCCATACAGTAATGTCAAGCAATAGATAAGGCAACAAGAGTACACAGCCTAAATAGGCAAGCTTAGTAAGTATAAGAATGGTTACCTCTTTGAATTGGGTAGTTTTTGCCTTGAACTGAAAGTTTTTGCTGGTATAGCTTATTACCTGAGTAAAGTCCTTGACTAAAACAGCCAGGGTAAGAAAGCAATAGAGAGGCAAAGCATAAATGTGTTGGTATTTATGAAACTTTTTTAGCTCAGCGTAAGGCGACAAACGAATGATAAATTTACTGTCAATATCTTCGTCCATATCGTAGATATTGGTATAAGTATGGTGCAGTACATTGTGCTGTATTTTCCAGGCAAAGGTGCTGGCTCCTAGCAGGTACATGGTATTGCCCAAAATTTTGTTGATGGTTTTGGAAGGGTAAGCTGAACCGTGGTTCGCATCATGCATCACACACATTCCGATACCAGCTTTGCCAATACCAATAAGAAATGTGAAAAATAACATTACCCAGATTGAAAAATATCCAGTCAAAATCAGTACAAATGGTATAATGTACAAACCAAGCATTGCTGCTGTTTTAATGGCAAAATGATGATTGCCATATTTAGAAATTTCGTTTTCTTTAAAATAATTATCTACATTTTTTCGCAGTGTAGAAAAAAAGTCAGCCTTGCTTGTTGGGTAAAATCGCAACTTGGCGGCTTGGGGGTCGTTTTTGCGACTCATAATGAATAATAGTATTTTAAGATTGTGTGTGATTGATTGACTAGCCCTCAACATTCCTAAAACCAAAGTATGATACTTTATATAAACGGTATTATAAAGAAGAATTAAAAGCTATATATTGTACCCTATGATAGTATGGGTATAATTGTCACTTAAACTTTAAGTAAAACATCAGCACTTTATCTCTCAGACAAAGTGCTGATGTTTTTTGCAGGCAACACAGTTTTAGGCATGGGTAGGCTGTAACTCATTGCTTCCCAAAGCCTTCAAGGTTTTTAGGTGAGAAACTATAGCACTGCGAAACGTAGGCATTTCATTGTAAGGCAGGTTAAATTCTAGTGCAGTGTTTTTCACAATGTCAGAAAGAGCTTTGTAATGCACATGGCATATATGAGGGAATAAGTGGTGCTCTATTTGGAAGTTAAGCCCTCCTATGTACCACGATAATAGCTTATTATTTCGGGCAAAGTCGGCAGTAGTGTGTAGCTGGTGTACAGCCCAGGTGTTTTCCAGGTTTTGTCCGTTTTCTGGTACATGATGATGCTCCGTATCTTCTACTACGTGTGCCATCTGAAAAATTACACTCAAAATAAACCCAGTAGTGAAGTGAGCTACACAGAAGCCAATAAGCAATTGCCACCAGGTAATGTCAACCAATAGTAGAGGCAAACCAATAGCTACCAACAGATAAAGGATTTTGGTAGAAAAAAGAATAAGAACTTCTTTTGCCTGGTTGGTATTTTTCTTTTTAAACTGAGAGTTTTTACTGGTATAGCGAAACACCTTGACAAAGTCTTTAAAAAGCATTGAGAAGGTCATCAGACTGTAGAGAGCAAATGCATAAATGTGTTGGTATTTATGTATTTTCTTTAGTTCAGCATAAGGCGATAAACGGATGATGAATTTTGTTTCTATATCTTCGTCTACTTCAAATACATTGGTGTAGGTATGGTGCAACACATTGTGTTGAATACGCCAGTTAAATGCACTGGCACCTAGCAGGTACATAGTACTTCCCAGTAGTTTATTGACTGTTTTCGATGGAGAAGTTGCTCCGTGGTTAGCATCGTGCATGATACACATACCTATACCAGCTTTGCCTACTCCAATCAAGAATGCGAAAAACAGCATTGCCCAGGCCGAAAAAAAGTTGGTAAGAATCAATACAAATGGTATTACATATAGACTTAGCATTGCAATAGTTTTGAATGCAAAGTGATTGTTAGCATACTTTGAAATTTGATTTTCTTTGAAATAATTGTCTACATTCTTACGAAGTGTAGAAAAGAAGTCTGCCTTGCTTGTTGGAGAGAAGCGTAAATTGGCAGTTTGAGTAGCATTTTTATGACTCATAATGAATACTAAGTGAAATTAAAATTTTATTGTTATTTTGTACATTCAAGTCCGAGTTGTGGAAAGGTTCTGTAACAGGAGAGAAGTTTAGGGAAAACTGAGTTGTTTAATTAAGAATGATTTTAAATTACGTTTTCAAATATAAACTTACACCTGTTTTAATCAAAAAATGATAAACTTATACAAAAATGTATCTATTAAGGTTTACGATAAGTCTATAATATATGTCAATAATATAGTATAAAGCCGTGTGATGCAATGTTTTGTTTGAAAATATCAAAAATAAAAGATTTTATTTAGGGTAAAACGCTGATAGTGAAGATATTATTTTTTGACCACCTTGCCTATACCAGTGCCCTCTACCTGAATGTTTTCAGGTTCATTGTAGTAAAATACATTTCCCTTGTTTTGCGAGTTAAAAGTTACATTTAGTGATTTAATAGGAAATACATGCATGTTGTTAAGATTTTCATGCAGTACATCTAGTTTCTCCACGCGAAGTTTTTCTGCAAATATTTCTCCCATTCCATTGGTATGTAAAAATGCAGTATTGGAGCTCCCTTCAAGGTGGATATAAGACGTACTGGAGGTAAACAGGTTGATGCTGTTTGCCTGAATTTTTAGGTCAATATCACCTGAGTTTTTACAAAGAATACTCAAGTCGTTTACTTCAAGTGTTTCTGTAGTATGTAACTTACTAAAACCAAAATGTTCGATGTTTTGGACAAATTTAGCACCTATACTCACTTTTACAGGAGTGTTATAACTTCTTGCCCAATTGCAGGTATTTTCATTGGTTACTTTCAGAATGCTGCCTTCTACTTCTGTTTTGACAGACGACATAAGGTTTTTACCTGCTTCTATAGTAATTGTTCTAATCGTATCGTTACGTAATATCACTTCTATATTGTCACTAATCAAAATAGAAGTAAAGTCGCTTACTGCCCGTTCTTCTTTAACAATTTCGCCTGTACGCTTCAAACACTCTGCAGGATTACAAGCAGGGTTCATTAACAAAACAAATAAGCTCAATGTATATAAAAAAATCTTTTTCATTGTCATTCAAATATGTTGAGAAATGTGGCCAAGGGTTGAGTATTTATCTTTAGAAATAATAACCTAAAGACCATTCTATGGCTTCGGCTACCCCCAAATAAGTTTTAAAAGTATACTGCCCAAAAAAGTGTTTATGAAAGTAATATTTCATCCCATAGCGTTGATAAATAGGCATATCCACCGGGGTATTATCAGGTTCTTTGTTAAAAGGGCGATACACATAGTAACCCAGTTGTGTAACAAGTGCCAAACGACCAGCCAATAGCTCATGACCGGCTACAATGGCTACTCTACGAAAATCTGGTACAGGTTGTTGGGCATTGGTGTATAATCGTTGTGCATATTTTTCCAATGCAGTGTTATGTGAATACTCTACACCAAAATTCAAGGCGCTTTTACGGCTTACCCGTTTGCTTGCCAATGCTGTAACGCCTACTACATGGTTTTTACGAGCTTGATTGGCGTCTAACTCTATAATACTGCCTGAAACTAGAGCATGAAAACTCCATTTTTTTTCATAATTGGCTAAAGAGTCTTTAAGAACCACGTGTTCGGTGTGTGGGGTATAGGTGACTCCTAAACTTAAAGAAGGAATATTAATACTGGCATTGGGTAGGCTGTAGGCAGCGTTGGAGTAATGGCTCAAGTCAAGCCCTGTATGTAACTTTATACGTGAATTGATCCGATAATTATACTCTAGCCCCATGTACATTACGTTATTGAATGTGCTGCTGAACATCAGATTTTTGGGGTTAGAGTGTATAGTCCAAGGGTTATTGGTATAGACGATTCCCGGACCAAGTTTAAACTCCAGCCTGGAGCGACGATTTTCACTTAGACGCCATTTCATGAATGGCACCAATGCCCAAGCCTCACCTAAAATGGGGTTTCTGAAATCAAAGTAAAAAAGAGAAAGTCCTATCTGAGGGAAACCATAGGCCGCTTCCCAGCCGTGTTTTCCGGTAGTAAGCCAGGAAGCGGTGACTTCGAACCCTGCTGGGTGTGAGCTTGACAAGTGACTTACGAGCTCTCCGTTGTTAATAATAGAGCCATAGTGAGCAGAAACACTAAACTCCTTGGGTACAAAACGGGAAGATTTGTTGGTTTTTGTGAGTGGCTGAGCCTGTAGGTATGTAATTGAAAACAACCCTAATAAAAGTATTGATAAAAGTAAGTTTTTCATTATAACTTGGGGTATCAAATAAAAGAGTTTTAACTTAGTAATGGTTGAAAATAAAGTATCCATTTGGAGATAGAGATTTGCTACTGAGGCGAGGCATTTTTTGCGCTCGTAGTAACGCTACGGGCAATAAAAATAACGAAGCATCAGGAGTAAAGGTCATTTCCTAAATCGAAAGGTTATTTTTTGTCCATTACTTAGGTTATTAAAAATCGATACAATGCAAAGATATATATTTCTTGGATTATGCCTTCTAATAACAGCAAGTAAACTCAAGGCGCAAGAAGCAAAAGCAATCGTTTTTTTGCAAAAAGCAAAGAAAGCTTATCAGAATAAAAAGCTGGGAGAAACCCAAAAGTATCTGGATAGTGCTTTGCAGACAGATAACACTTATGCAAAGGCGTATGCCAGGAGAGGTTTGTTGAAGTATGAATTGTCTGAGATGGACCATGCTTTGAACGATTATGGCAAAGCCATTGCCCTGGTTGAGCGCCAAGCGCGTAAAGATTACTTATTTTTGGCAAAACTATATTACAGAAGAGGGGCTACTTATCACCAAAAATTATTGAATAAAAAAGCCTTGAAAGATTTTAATAAAGCCCTTAAGTTTAATCCTCGATATACCCAGGCTTATGTGGCAAGAGGTGTTTTGAGGGAAAATAAAAATAACCTGAAGGGTGCCCTCAAAGATTATAGTAAGGCAATTAGTATCGATACTTCCTTTGCTATGGCGTATTACAACCGTGGATTGGCCTATTACAACCTAGATAAAACAACTAAAGCATTGAGAGATTGGACCAAGGCGTTGAGCATCAATAAAAAATATGTAGATGTATACCTTGCCCGTGCTTTTGCCTATCAAGCCAGAGAAGATTATACCATGGCACTACAAGATTATGAACAAGCAATTAAACACAATATTTATAGTGCAGAGGCTTACTTGAACCGAGGGATAGTGTATCAACAACTGGGGAAGAAAAACGAAGCCTGTGCTGACTGGAAACAATCGATAAAAGTAGGAGGAGTAGAGGCACAAAAATACCTTGACAAATACTGTAAGTAAGAGCTTGTTTAAACTTTTGTGTATAGAGTAGTTTCCGATGAGTTTTAAACAAGCCCTAATATGAGTGAGTTCCTCAAAAATAAATGTTAGACTCTTTCTAAAACCGTCTCAATCATTCGTTCTATTACTTTTTGAGGATTAGCCGAAAACTGATGGTTGATACGACTGGCAATAATAGCATTGATTGAAAGTATTTTGTGTCCTAGAAGCTTGGCCATTGCATAGTATCCAGAAGTTTCCATTTCAAAGTTGGTAAGTTTGAAGTTGTTATGGTTAAAGTTTACAAGTTTCTCTATGTATTCACTGTTTTTAGGCGAAAGCCGTAACTTGCGCCCTTGTGGGGCATAAAACCCTGGACAAGTCAATGTATTGCCTGGCAGCATGTCAAAAGCAAATTGGTTTTTGAGGTTGGTATCACAAGCTACTGCATAAGGAGTAAAAGGAAGCTCAAGGTTTTGTTGTAATTTTTGTCCAATGGCTGCTTCATTTTCTGTTTGAGGCAAGTTATAAAAACACATCAATGTATCGAGCCCTATGCCGTATTCAGAGACCAGTAGACTGTCTAGGGGAATATCTTGCTGTAAAGCCCCTGAGGTTCCCAATCTGATAATAGACAAAGAGCGAGTGCTGGGTTTAGGGGTTCGGGTTTTTAAATCTATATTGACTAAAGCATCCAACTCTGTCATTAAAATCTCAATATTATCTGTACCCATCCCTGAAGATATAACAGTTACCCTTTTACCGTTTAGTAAGCCCGTATGAGTGACAAATTCACGCTTTTGGATACGCAATTCTATTTTGTCAAAATAGCGGGACACCATTTCTACCCGATTAGGATCACCTACGGTCAAAATTGTGTCAGCAATTTGTTCAGGCAACAAATGTAAATGATAAATACTACCATTGGGACTTAAAATGAGTTCAGAAGATGGTATAGGCTGCATATTAGTATGATAGTTAAAACCTTTGAAAATAATTTTAAATCAATCTGCCAATTACTACAAAAAATGCGAAAAACGCCTACATTTGATATTAAATTTTATATTTGTGTGTCAAGTAATTCTGTTTCCTAAAACTTTCATTACTTTTAAACATACAAACACCATTTACTAACTGATCTAACTCCCCATGTTTAAATTACATTTCGTGGATAAGCTCAGGTCATTGTGGAAAAGCATATACGCTAATTTGGATATTCTGCATGACTCTGCTCCTTTAGCAACAGTAAGAGAAATCGATGCCAATATTGAGATCAAAGGATACAATATCTGGATATTGGTTTGCTCGGCCTTGCTGGCGTCTATAGGCTTAGATACGAATTCTACTGCAGTGATTATTGGTGCGATGCTTATATCGCCTCTGATGTCGCCAATATTGGGGGTGGGGCTAGGCTTTGGCATCAACAACCGCCAAATGCTGGAGCGTTCAGGTAGAAACCTGTTAATTGCTACGATTGCCAGTTTGCTGGCAAGTTGGTTGTATTTTGCATTTACGCCTTTGGGCGAGATTACCCCAGAGATTTCGGGTAGAACTAAACCTACTTTGCTTGATGTATTGGTGGCTTTTTTTGGTGGAGTAGCAGGAGTAGTTTCGGGTTCACGCAAAGAAAAAACCAACGCCATTCCGGGGGTGGCCATTGCTACTGCTTTGATGCCTCCGCTGTGTTCGGCAGGCTTTGGGTTGGCAAAAATGGAGTGGACCGTATTTTTGGGAGCTTTTTACTTGTTTTTTATCAACGCCGTATTCATTAGCCTTTCTACATATTTAATAGTACGATACCTTAAGTTTAATGAAATAATTAAAGCTGAGCGCAAAGCCAGGGTCAAGGTATTGAGCGAAAAAGCTGAAACCAAAAAAGGGTTAAGTGTTGATGAGCAGTCAGAGTTGGCGCAGGTAAAAATGGAACAGGCACAAGAGCTAAAAGACCATCAAAAAAGGTTTTTTGCCCGATTAATCCCTTATTTCTTAGTAGCTGTAATAGCTCCAAGTATCTACTTTTTATTAACCTTTATTCAGGAACAACGCACCAAAAACCGAATAGAAGAAGTAGTAAATGAGCAGTTGAAGCGAAAAGCAGGCTTTGATATTATTCGTTCGGAGGTAATTGATAAAAGCGATAAAAAAGAGATTAAACTGTATATATCGGCTCAAAAAGAAATTACGCAGGTAGAAAAAAGAAATCTGAACGATGAATTGAACCGAAATGGTTTGGGAGATTATACAATGAATATTTCCAGAATTAACATTACCAAAGATGAAATAGATGAACTTAACTCGAAGATTGTCGCCAACTTCTTTGACCTGAAGAATAACTTTACTACGCTCGAAACTAAGTTCGACTCTTTGCAAAGAGCACAACTAAAAATTCAACAACAGCGAACCAATGTTGACTTTATGGTGCATATATCTAATGAGTTAAAAATATTTTATCCTTTAATAGATAGTGTTACAGTGAAACCCTTGCCTAATTTTTTGGTCATTGATAACTCCAAAAATATGTCTAATCGTAGCACTCGTAGTTCAGTGGAAATAAGAGACCTTAAACACTTTAAACTAGATTGGGACGGAGTGTTTCCCGATATTACCCGATTAGACTCGGTAGAGTTGCTGAACTTACGTAAGGGAGTCCAAAAAAACAAACACCCACATTTTAAACTTTCCTGGACGTCATTTTTTCCTAAAATAGAACAGATAAAGAAAGAAAAAGTAGCGACAAACCAAAAGACGAATCAAAAAGATAAAAACAAGGAGCAAAAGAAATCTAACGCTTTGAGTATAAGTAAAGAACAACGGAGTATTACCACGGTTACCTTGTTTTGGCAACAAGACTCTAGCAGAAGTCTGCCAATTAATGTTCCAATGGAACAGGAAAGGATTGAACGTTACTTTATGACTAACCTGAAACTTGACAGTGCAAAAAGTGAGTTGAAGATTCAGCATTTTGTTATGCAGACACCCCAAGACAAAGACGAAACCCAAGAGAATGAACCACCAAATAAGTAATTAAAAAACTGGTGTTGACTGAACTAAAATGAAAGTAATACAAATAGATACTGCTACCCCCAACCCTCCTGAACAGGCAATTTTAATTATTTATACTGGAGGAACCATAGGAATGGTAAAAGATCCAAAAATAGGAGGGGGGTTTGTGCCTTTTGATTTTGAACAAATTTTGGAGAAAATTCCTGAGCTGCATCATTTCGACATGCAGCTTACGTTGTATTCGCTTGAGCCTTTGATAGACTCTTCAGATATTACTCCTGAGTATTGGTTGCGTATATCACAAGTAATACAAGAAAACTATGCCCAATATGATGGCTTTGTAATACTACATGGTACAGACACTATGGCGTATAGTGCTTCTGCGCTTAGTTTTTTGCTAGAAGGACTCAACAAGCCAGTCATTCTCACCGGAGCTCAATTGCCCATAGGTACAGTACGCAACGATGCCCGCACTAATTTATTGACCTCAATAGAAATAGCGGCTGCCAAAAAAGATGGGAAGCCACTTGTGCCAGAGGTTTGTATTTGTTTTCATGACCTGTTGTTGAGGGGCAACCGTGCCAAAAAGCTTGAAAGTGCCCACTTTGATGCTTTTCAATCCGAAAATTATCCTGCATTGGCCACTATAGGCACCCATATCGAGTACAACTTTTCGGCAATATTACCTTACGAATCAGCCCGTCAATTACAGCTACAGCCTGTTATGGAGTCTAATGTGGCAATATTGAAGATGTTTCCGGGGATTTCGGCAAAGGTGGTAAAAAACCTGTTAAGTACCGAAGGTTTAAAAGGAGTAGTCCTTGAAACCTATGGTTCGGGCAATGCCCCCACTGTACCTTGGTTTATCGAACTTTTAAAAGAAGCCATTCAGAAAGGTATCCATATTTTGAACATATCGCAGTGTATAGGTGGGCAGGTAAGGCAAGGAAGGTATGCCACAAGTTCTTTACTTTTAGACGTAGGGGTTTTGGGCGGCAGTGATCTCACACTAGAGGCTGGCATCACAAAAATGATGTACTTACTAGGTAAAAAAACACCTGCCTCAGCATTCAAAAAACGCCTTGTAGAGCCTCTATGCGGGGAACTTACACCCATATAAAAAGATGAAAACAAAGCTTGTATAATTAAAACTAATATTTAACTTTGCGTCGTACAGTACATTATTCGTTGATTTTCAGGAATTCCGTACTTTACAAAAAGAGAGGTGACCGAGCGGTCGAAGGTGCTCGCCTGGAAAGCGTGTATGCCCCAAAAGGGCATCGAGGGTTCGAATCCCTTCCTCTCTGCAGTTTTATCTTCAAACTACATCTTATATAAAACCCAAATACAAAACTTTAAAATTAGAACTTGTAAAAATTAGACTATGAAAAAGTTATTCGCTTTATTGATGGTTGTGGGAGCTTTAATGTTCGGGCTATCTTCTTCGGCTATATCTCAAAGTAAAGAAGATTCTCTTAAAGCAGCCAAAGCTACTGCTGATTCTTTAGAAAAAGTAAAAGCTCAACAAGAGCAAGAAAAAATACCTGCTGAGGAGAAAAAAGTAGAAAAAGAAAAACAACCTTTTCACCAAGTGGTTAAAACTAAATTTATTGAAGGTGGATGGGACTTTATGAGTACTGTTCTTATCTGTTTAATTCTTGGTTTGGCTGTAGCTCTTGAAAAAATAATTAGCTTAAGCTTGGCTACTACTAACACCAAAAAACTGGTTAAAAAAGTGGAAGACGCTTTGAACAGTGGTGGCGTAGAAAAAGCTAAAGAAGTAACCCGCAATACCCGTGGTCCTGTAGCTTCTATCTTTACCCAAGGTTTGATGCGTATCAGTGAAGGCATCGACATGGTAGAAAAATCTGTCATCTCTTATGGATCTGTTGAAATGGGTAAATTAGAAAAAGGGATCAGCTGGATCTCTCTATTTATCGCGTTGGCTCCTATGTTAGGGTTTATGGGAACTGTAATTGGTATGATTGATGCCTTTGACCAAATTCAGGCAGCGGGTGATGTATCTCCTCAAATTGTGGCTGGTGGTATCAAAGTAGCATTGATTACTACTGTATCTGGTTTGATTGTGGCGATTATTCTCCAAATCTTCTATAACTACATCGTTAGTAAAGTGGATTCAATTGTGAACCAAATGGAAGAAGCTTCTATTGCTCTGATTGACGTATTGGTTCAGCACAAAGTAAGAAGCGAACAATAATCAATCAAACTTTAAAAGACTTTATTACATGAATTCTTCAGTAACAAAAATATTATCATATGGTATCATCGCAATTGTAGTTGTGGTGATGCTGGTTGGTTTGATTAATAGAAATCTGGACTTACTGTTTTACATGGTATACGGATTAGCTATTTTAGGTGTGGCAGGGGT
This sequence comes from uncultured Microscilla sp., assembly GCF_947493425.1. Lineage (GTDB taxonomy): Bacteria > Bacteroidota > Bacteroidia > Cytophagales > Microscillaceae > Microscilla. The sequence continues at coordinate 37,601 of NZ_CANLRP010000009.1, forward strand.
GATTTTTGGATTTGTTTTCAATTCAATCACTAACCCTCAGTCATTGATTAAGTCAGGAGGGTCTATACTAGTATTAGGAGTCTTGTTTGCTATTGCATATTATGGAATGGCCACCAATGAAACTTATGCAAAACCATTTCCTGTAGTTGGAGCAAGTTTATCTCAGTTTATCGGAGGTATGCTATTCTTAACCTTTTTGTTATTTATTGCCGCTTTCTTGTCAATAATAGCAGCTTGGATAATAAGACTTATTCGTTAATAATTTTTATTCCAATTAAAAAGATAGCGATATGGCAAAACGAGGAGTACCAGAGGTAAACGCAGGCTCAATGGCTGATATTGCTTTCTTGTTGCTAATCTTCTTCCTTGTAACGACGAAGATTCCTAACGAGAAGGGCTTGCCTATTATATTGCCTCCTAAAAAAGACGAAAACTCATTGCAAAAAATTGAATTGCATGATAGAAACGTACTCACTGTATTGGTAAACTCAAGAAACCAACTATTGGTTGAACGTGAGCCTTTGAATATCAAAGATTTAACGGAGAAAACAATTGAGTTTATAGACAACAGGAAAAAAGACAAACATTTGTCTGACAGTCCAAAAGATGCAGTAGTATCCCTGAAAACAGACCGGGGGACAAGTTATAAACGATACATACAGGTAATGAACTCTGTACAGGCGGCTTACAATACCTTACGTGCCAGACACATGGGGATCAGCCTTACAGAATATTTAGCCTATGATGCGAAAAAAGCCACTGAAAAACTTCGAAAGAGGTATAAAGCGGCTAAAAAAGAGTATCCGTTAAATATCTCAGAAGCAGAACAAACATCAGTAGGAGGATAAACAATGTCAAAATTTGGTAAAAAAGAAAAAGCACAGCCGGCAATATCAACGGCATCATTACCTGACATTGTATTTATGTTGTTATTCTTCTTCATGGTAACAACTGTGATGAGAGAAACCGATGTACTGGTAGAGCAGAGCTTGCCTCAAGCTACCCAATTAACCAAACTAGAAGATGCTTCTTTGGTAAGCTACATTTATGTAGGTAAGCCTAAAGACTTCCGAAAGTATGGTAAGCAACCATTGGTTCAGGTAAACGATGTATTTGTGATTGCCACCACAAAAAAGCAATTTCAAAGAACAATTGTAAAATTTGTGGAACAGGAACGATCAAAACTTAAAGAATACCAACGTAACAAAATGACGGTATCTCTTAAAGTAGACCGTAAAGCCAAAATGGGAATTATTAGCGACGTAAAACTAAGTTTGCGTGAAGCTGATGCCCGAAAGGTAAACTATGCGGCAAGTATGGGAGTAGAGTAACCCCCTATTTGAAATATATTAAAAACAAAAAAGCCTTCCTTAGGGAAGGTTTTTTTGTTTTATATCTATCCCACACTTGTATTTTCTTAAGCACTTATTTAGTTTAGCTATGCCTGCTAAATTATGCCGCCTTTTATTAATTTAAGTACTTGACAGTGGCCTCATGATAGCAGAAATTTGCAACTTGGTGTTGCAGCTGGTTTTAATAAATTATGGAAAAAGCACTAGACCAACTTCGTGAACAAATTGATTCGGTAGATAATCAGTTGTTAGCCTTGCTCAACCAGAGAATGTCTGTGGTACAAAAGGTAGGAGAATTAAAGAAAAGTAATAACGCAATCATTTATCGACCGGAGCGGGAAAAGTCAATCATAGACCGCCTCGAAGGTTTAAATGATGGTTTATTGACCAGAGGTATGATTGAAGCAGTTTTTTTGGAAATATTTGCGGCAAGCCGCAATTTTGAGTTACCCGAACGAGTAGGCTACTTAGGACCTCCGGGTAGTTTTACCCACCAGGCCGCTGAGGGGCGTTTTGGCGTAACCAGCGAGTACATTCCTTTGAGTAATATTCAATCGGTATTTGAAAGTGTAGATACTGAAAGGGTAAGGTTTGGGGTGATTCCTATCGAAAACAATCGCCAGGGGTTTGTAGGCGAATCGGTAGACATGTTTTATGACTTGGATGTAAAAATTGTGGCTGAGATAGTATTACCTATTCATCATACTTTTGCCAGTCGTTGCGATCAGTTGAGCGATATTAAATACATTTACTCCAAAGATGTAGCTTTTAAGCAGTGTCGTAAGTTTTTGCGTGAGTATTTTGGTAATACAGATGTAGAAATTGTACCTGTAGATTCTACTTCGAAAGCTGCTCAAATGGCTATGGAAGTGGATAATAGTGCTGCGATATGCTCTGATGTAGCTGCTAAGATAAACAATGCGCCTATATTGTTTCACAACATAGAAGATACTTCTGATAATCAAACGCGTTTTTTGATTATCAGTAAAAATTTTACCAACAAAAAAAGTGGGGCAGACAAAACTACGGTTATTTTAAAGTTGCCTGACGTAGTAGGTAGCTTGGCCACTTTTTTACAGGATTTCAGAGATCACGGTATTAACCTGATTAAAATTGAAAATCGCCCCGAAAGAACTGATACTAACTTCAAAGCCTGGTTTTACCTTGATTTAGACGGGCATATCGAGGATGAGCATATAGCAAAAGTATTGGATAAACACGGCGATAAAATTAAGTGGCTGGGAAGCTACGTAAAGTTGATTTAGATAGATTTTCAATCATTATAAAATGAATAAGAAAGATTTTTCGGGTAAACCGGGAAATCTTTTTTTATTTTAAGTTATGCATAAACCATTTATTATCAGTAGGTTGTTTTAATAAATAGGGTGTTTTGTAAATAAAACTATTGAATTAGTTTTTAAACTAAAAAAATAGTTGTAAGTTTGTTTTATATAAGATGTAGTAAGAGATAAAACAATATTTAACACTAACACTATGGCAAGAAGAACCCCAGTAGAGGTAAATGCCGGCTCTATGGCTGACATTGCTTTTTTATTGCTGATTTTCTTTTTGGTAACCACTAAAATCCCTAATGAAAAAGGATTGCCTATTTTGTTACCACCAAAGAATACTCACCAGGAGAATGTAAAGGTAAAACAAAAAAACATTCTAACGGTATTGGTAAACTCTAACAATCAATTGTTAGTAGAAAAAGAGCCTTTGAATATCAAAGACTTGCGTAAAACTACCATTGATTTTTTGGAGAATAGAGGAAGCAACCCTCAATCTTCGGATAGCCCGCAAAAGGCAGTTGTATCTATCAAAACAGACAGAGGTACAAATTATAATACCTATATGAAAGTGATGAATGAGGTGCAAGCGGCTTATAATACTTTGCGGGCAAAACGAATGGGTATTTCATTGCAAAACTACCTGGCACTAGACAAAGAGAAAGCAACTAAAAAAATGCTTGACAAGTACAAGGAAGCCAAAAATGAGTACCCTTTACGGATTTCAGAAGCAGAACAATCAGCGGCAGGGCAATGATTTTTTGTTGAAAAAAATGGTTAAACCTGAGTAATACCATTGCCATAGTGCTTCATTGATTGAAAATGTAAGTGTTGATGACGAAGGTATTACTTGTAAACTTAGAAAATATGCTAACGAAATTTAGACCTAACGACGGAAAAGAAACCCCTGCCATTTCTACGGCGTCGTTGCCCGATATTGTATTTATGTTGTTGTTCTTTTTTATGGTAACCACAGTGATGCGTGACACTGATTTGTTGGTAGAACAAAGATTGCCTCAAACTAATCAACTGACCAAGCTTGAAGAGGCTTCTTTGGTAAGTCACATTTATGTGGGCAAACCCAAAGATTTCCGAAAATATGGAAATACAGAGCTTATTCAGGCAAATGATGTATTTGTCACTCTCGAACGTCTATCGCATTTTATTGAGCAGGAAAAAGGAAACATACCCGAATATAAGCGTAATAAAATGACGGTATCTTTGAAAGTAGATCGTAAAGCCAAAATGGGAATTGTAAGTGATATAAAGCTAAAGTTGCGCGAAGCCAATGCTCGTAAGTTGAATTATTCGTCATTGCAGGAGCGAGAGTAAATACAAAAGTCCAACATTACGGAGTATTTACCTCTGTAGTGTTGGACTTTAACCCTATTTGGCGAACGCTGTTTTTATTCAAGATAAAAACCTTGAAGCCTTTTGGTAAATTTTTGATTATTAAAAAGCATTTCACCTTTGTTTTGCAGTGTTTCGGCACCCATATCGCCCAAAATAATACGGCTTTCGTTTTGATTTTGTACCTTAAACGCCACCCTGGAAGGTAAGTTAGTACGCAACAAGCCCTCAAGTATTTTAGCGTCGGGTCGTTGGGTAGCCAAAATTAGGTGAATGTGTGCTTCACGTCCTTTTTGAGCCAACCGAATAAGCAAAGCTTCTAAACCTTTGTTTTGCCCTAGCAAATCGGCCAATTCATCTACTACCACCACTATAGGCATCTCCAAATCAAGCTTTTTCTTTTGGTAACGTTCCTCCATTTCTTCCACCAAATCGCTAATGATAGCATCAGCATCTTTGGCATTTTTTACCAACATACAACGCTCTTTGTCTTCATAGTCACCAAAAGTAGTTCCTCCTTTCGGATCAACTAGTACTAAATTCAAGTATTTTTTGCTAAGTTGATAGACCAGGCTTTTCAAAAATACACTTTTGCCACTACCAGTAGTTCCACCTATCAGCAAGTGAGGCAGTGATTCTAGTTGGGTAGTAAATACTCGATCTTCATCGTCTAGTCCAATCATCAAAGAGTAATCTCGCTCATTGGTTTCAAACAAGTACTCTTCTACATACAAAGGAGGTATTTCATCTTTGATCACATTAACGCTAAATGTACGTTCACGTGACGAGTTGGCAAGGTAAAGTTTATTATGTAGTCCAGTTTGTAGCTCCAGGTTGCTTTTCGTTATTTCGTCTACAATTTCGCGGTTATGGTTCAAATCCCTTACCTCAAAATAGTATTTCGAAATTCGCTGGAAGTCTCTATAGCCTAAATATTTTACTGCAATCTTGGTTTCTATAAACGCCTCATGTAGTTTTTCTGAAAGTTTATCTTTCATTTTTACCATCAACTCTTCCAGGTTGTCCAAATCCTCAGCGGGTGCATCAGTTGCTATGTTGGGTACTTCGTTTAGAAAAAAGTTGACCACATCTACCTCAGTACCTGCAAATTTTTCTTCTAAAATTTTGAAACCTTGACGGCAGTGCTTTTCTACGAGGCGCATTGGTTCCTCGCTATTGATATCAATCTTGCGTTGATGTACAATAGACAACAGATTAATGATTAAGTACTTTTCGGTGCTATTAAATAAACTAGCATAATCGGTGATTACTCGAATGCTTTTGTCAATCTTTTCGTCTTCTTCAAATTGGGTATTTTTTGATTTAATGGAAACAAAAAAAGCCAATTTCCAGATTACGACGTCATACAAAGAGGTCATTCCTAGTTGTTCTTTAACATATAAGCTCACTTTTCGGAGCGTTTTTCTGGCATTTGCTTGTATTAGTAGAGCCATATTTTGAAATTATTTTTCTTCTACATAGCCTTCTTTAAAATAAGAAGAGCGATTTTCATAACTGTTTAAAATAGTGTATTCTTTTGCCAAATGTGGCTTCAAGTATTGGTACTCATCACTTTTTGGTGCAATTTCCGAGTCAGTGGCAAGTATAATCACTTGATTGGCAGCCTGTGGGTAATAGTGTTTAATGATACGCTCTCGATTGAGCTTGTCAATCCGTGCTAACGGAGTATCTACACATACAAACGCATCTACCTTGGCTACTTTACTAATGGCTTGCATCAGCGAAGTAGCTACAATTTGTTTTTGTCCCGAAGACAGCGATCCAATGGCTTGCTCCTTATTAGATTTGTTATAAATCTTAATATTAAAGCGATTGTCAATTTTTACTTTATAGATGCGGTCGTCAGGTAGTAGCTTTCTGAGGGTTTGGCTAAACTCTTTTTGTAAGGCATTTACTTTAGACTTGAGCAGTTCATCTATAAACTCATTAAAAAAATCGATGGTTCTTTCGGTTAAATCAAGCGCCTGCTTTACAGGTTTGGCAATGGCAAACTGGTTTTTGAGGTCAATGATTTGGTTTTCTAAATCAGTTTTGCGTTTAGCTCCTTCAGCGTGTTGTCGGCGGGTGCTTCCTATAGTTTGTTCCAATTGACTCCGCTCTGCTTCAGCCGTTGCCAACTCTTTTTTAAACCCATCTAACTTCTGTTGTTTTTCGTCGTCATCCCCTTGCGAAGTTTCCACCTGGTCTTTCAAAGCCTCTACATCTTTGGTCAGTGTTTTTAAAGTTTGGAGCTCTTTGCGGGTAAACGCCTCTTGTTGGAAAATATCCTGAAGCAGTTTTTTATCATCTTCATAAAAGTAGATGACTTGTTGCTCCATTTGGCGTTTATCATCTTTGGTAAACTTTTTATAAACCTTGTCTATGCGTTCTTGATAAAATTCTTGGGTATGAAAGCCCAACCTATGCTCAGGAGGTACGCCTTCTTCGTCAAAATCTTCCTCAAAAATGCTGTTCTTGATTTTATTCAAAAGCTTTTTAAAGCGAATGAGCTGTTCGTCAAGCTGATAGTTTACATTGTCATCATTGAGTTTGTCAAGGTATTCTTTGGCAAGGTCATGTGCCATCATGATAAACAAGCTATTATTCTTTACCTTGTCATTCAGTGACTTACGTATTTGAGTAAGTTCTTTATTTTTCCTTTCTAAGTCTTTTTTGAGTACTTGAAGGTTGGGTGCGTCGGTAGATTTTAGCCCAAAAACTTTGTCACGAACTCGCTCAATTTCATTGTTTTTTTGTTTGATTTGTTTCTGAAGAGTGTTTATCTCTGCCTGTAAATACTCTAGATTGGCTTGGATGCTCAATATTTCAGCATCTATTTTCTTTATTTGTTCGGCAGTAGGGGCGTCTTGTACATCCGCGTTGAAATCACGCTTGATACGGGCTATATTGCTTCCATCAATCAACCGCTCGTAAGCCTTGATATTCAGCAGGGTTTTGAGTGAATCTTCAACATTGATGTTTTTGGTATTAATGAGCGATTCTATTTTTTCACCATCAAAAAAGAAGAATTGAGCGAAGTTTTTGGGTAAAATATTCTCCAAAAAATCTTCATTACGTTCTTGCCCATCATAGCTTATAATGGCTTGTTCTTGGAAACCACCTCCGTCTTTTACAAAACGACGGTGAATACGCAGCTCTTTACCTTCTAGCTCAAGCACTCCATCCACAGTAGCAGAGTTTTGACCTTTGTCCAGCGCATCCGCATTAAATATGCCTCTCCACTGGGTTGACTTGCCTACTACATATTCTCGCTCACTGAGCCCTTCTTCGAGAATATCCTTGTTATTCCGAATACCATGAATGAGAATACGGACAATTCTTAAAAATGATGTTTTGCCCCTCCCATTTCTGGCTAATATTAAAATGATATTTTGCTTTTTACCCAACTCAAAGTCTAACTCGTGTTGGTCACGATAAGCAAAAAGATTCTTTATGGTTAACTTCTTGAGAATCATATACTACATATTTTCTTTATTGGCATATTGGATAATAATTTCCCTCAATTCTTCTTTGAAACCTGTGTATACACGCTCTTTATAACGTATTTCAAGGGCTCGGTCAAGTAGTTGAAAAATCATCGATTCTTCGAGGTTGTGTTTCACACACAACTCCTTTACTAGCTTTTTCTCTTCTTTTTGTAGCATCTGTAAATCATTAAGAAAAATATTGTGTTCAAATTTAAGAAAGGAATAGGAGTTTTAGAACCTTATGTCAAAAGGATTATGGAACAGGGTTAATAATAAAGTAAAATAGGGTGCCTTCGGGGTAACTTTAAAGGCATCCCAGGTTGGAGAAGGAGGTAATAGGCTAATCCAGTAAATCGGGCTGCTCTTTGATAATACGTTGCCAAAGTGGTTGGAACTGAAACCAGCCTGCTAGAGGCGAACCAAGCTCTGCTTGAGTTTTGTTTGCTACTTCATACGAAATCATCACAGGTTTGCCCGCCGATTCAGCCAAAAGTTGCGCCTGACAACTACGCTCCATTGTGATAAACCACCAGGTGGCAGCCTCTACGGTTCCCCCCACTGTAAGCAAGCCGTGGTTTTGCAAAATAACTGCCTTGTGTTGTCCCAAGGCAGCGGCAATACGTGTACCTTCCTCTAACTCATTTACTACGCCACTATAGTCATCAAAAAGCCCATGGTCTTTGTAAAAAGCACAAGCATCTTGCGTAATAGGGTCAAGTTTACGCCCTAGAGTAGACCAGGCTTTGCCATACATAGAGTGGGCATGGGCAGCGGCTACCACTTCGGGGCGTGCCTTGTGTATGCACGAGTGAATAGCAAAAGCAGCGCGATTGACTATAGGATGTTTGCCTTCTACTACTTCGCCTTTATCATTGCATAGCACCAAGTCAGAGGTTTTGATCAAGCCAAAGTCTAATCCAAAAGGATTTACCCAAAAATGATCTTTATGCTCAGGGTCGCGTGCGGTGATATGCCCTGCTACTCCTTCGTCGAAACCAAATTTGGCAAACAACCTGAAAGCAGCCGCCAATTGTTTTTTGAGGTAAACCCGTTGTTCGGTGGGGTTGTCATGTTGTGGTGGCTTGGGAACATTATCTGTTACCTTGTTTTGGGTTTTCGTAAGTGCTTCTTGAGTCATATTGTTGAATTGTTTTAGTAAGTCATAAGAGTTTTATCTTTCACCTTAAAAATAAGAAAAAGGGCATAATAAGAATAATCCCAAGCGACTAATTATTGGGTTACAATTTGACAAATAATAAAAAACACTGTGGGAGCAATCAGAAAAAAAAAGCATAAAAAAAGAGGTGCATCAAGCACCTCTTTGGTATAGAGTAGTTTATTTGATTTATTGACAAATTTTGTTGCTTTTGATAGCCAAGCACCAATTTTGTTTTATTGTTCAAATTTCTTGAATACACCAATAGCATTGTGACCCCCAAACCCAAATGTATTGCTCATGGCAATGTTTACATTCTTGGCTTTTGGTGTATTAGGCGTAAGCTGAAGGCGAGCATCTATGTTTTCATCTCGGTTATCTAGGTTAATTGTAGGAGGAATCATGTTATTCTTTATACTCAAGATACTTGCCACTGCCTCAATAGCACCAGCTGCCCCCAATAAGTGCCCCGTCATAGATTTGGTAGCACTTATATCAAGTTTATCCAAGTGGTCGGTAAACAATTCTGAGATAGCTTTCATCTCACCTACATCGCCCACTGGAGTAGACGTTGCGTGTGCATTGATATAGTCTATATCTGCCAAACCAATGTCAGCATCTGCCATGGCACGCTGCATAGCCAATTGAGCACCCAAACCTTCAGGGTGAGTCGCTGTAATGTGGTAAGCATCAGCTGCGGTTCCTCCTCCAATTACTTCAGCATAAATGGGGGCATTTCGCGCGAGCGCGTGCTCCAAATCTTCCAAAATAAGTGCGCCAGCACCTTCACCCAACACAAAGCCATCACGATTGGCGTCAAATGGACGTGAAGCTGATGTGGGATTTTCGTTGTTGTTAGACAAAGCTTTCATTGCACTAAATCCTCCTACCCCGGTAGCATTTACAGATGCTTCGGAGCCGCCTGTGACAATAATTTTGGCTTGTCCTAAACGGATAAAATTAAAAGCATCTATTAAGGCGTTAGTGCTCGATGCACACGCCGATACAGTGCAGTAGTTTACACCACGAAATCCATACTTGATAGAAATCATCCCTGCGGCAATATCAGCAATCATTTTAGGTACTAAAAATGGATTGAATTTAGGCTGACGATTACGGTCGGCAAAGCCTATGATTTCTTCTTGAAGTGTGTTCAAACCACCAATACCCGATGCCCAAATCACACCTACTTCATTGGTATCTATTGTATCAAGGTTTAGTTGGGAATTTTTGATAGCTTCTTCTACCGATACCATTGCAAACTGGGTAAACAAGTCCATCTTGCGGGCTTCTTTACGGTCAAAGTGATCATTAGGCTCAAATCCCTTTACTTCACAGGCAAATTGAGTTTTGAAATTAGAAGGGTCAAAGCGAGTGATTTTGTCAGCGCCACTCTTTCCATTCATTAATCCTTGCCAATAGTCTTCTATATTGTTACCAATTGGAGTGAGGGCACCCATACCAGTGACTACCACTCTTCTTAATTGTATTGTTTTGCTAAATATATTCATAACCAATTATTTGTAAACAACCGAAAGGGATGTTTTGTACTGCAAATTAATGATTTATGTCTAATGTATCGATTAAATGTTTTATATGAACCAAAGCATTTAAAATATACTTGGGGTCTTGGTGGGTTTTTGCCAGCATAATACTCCCTTCTATCAAAGAAATAGTTAATCCCGCAAAATGAAATGCATCAGTCTCAGGTTTAAAGTCTTTTTGCTGAATACCCAGTACGATAATATCTGTTAGCTTTGTTTCCCATTTTTTAAATGATAAAGCTACCTGTTGGTTGAGCATCGGGTGAGTGTCGTCAGAGTCTATAGCTACATTGAGCATAGGGCACCCCCCATAATCGAGCACTGTTTGATAATTTTGGCGATGAAACTCGCAAAAAGCCATCAGTTTTGCCCGCGCTGACGTTTGCTCGGCAACCATTGCCCATAAATCGGCAAAAAGCAAGTTTACATTATAAGAAAACACTGCCAGGGCAATTTCATCCTTATTATGAAAATTATTGCCATAAATGCTTCCCTTACTCATTCCAGTTACTTTAATAATATCTTGGATAGAGGTACCTGCATAGCCTTTTTGGTTAAACAAGCGTGCTGACTTTTCTATGATAGTTCTTTTGGTCTTTTCTGATTTTTTCATAAACCTTATTGCCGATAAGATGAAAAAACGAATACAAAAATATACCGATTGGTTTAAAAATGAAAAAAACTTGGGTAATAGTGTGAGAAAATTTAATGAATATAGTTAAGTAATTGACTATCGGTTAGTTAATATTCTGCTAGTCAATTTTTACTGTTTAGTGTGAAACGTGTAATAAATGAGCCTGTTTGTTTGAAAACAAAGGCTCATATCTCAATCCCATTTTCTTGCTTATATGCTATATTTGCAGCCTTTTTTTAACTGTTGTACTATAAAACTATTTTGTATTTTACCTTGATTAAGTTTGCTACTGCTTCACTTTTTATGTTTAAGCATAAATACCTACTAGCGTAGGTTTTTAGTGAAAATAGCCTTACAAGTCAAGATTAATGAGTAAGAAATTTTTATCGGTTAATTACGTTTTTTAGGGTAATGCAAAGGGTGTTTATATGAGCAAACGTGGCTAAAATACAATGAAAATACCCTGTTTATGTAATATATATAAACTATTTGCACATTTTATGCGTTCTTCCTATGAACTGCTTTGATTTCCTGGATTTATTTCAAATTATTTTTTAAAAGGAAGTCTTGTGAGGCATTATTGACTTATTTGAGCCAAGTGGCTATTGTAAAGGGGGTGCTGGTGATTTGAAAAGATAATTAAATTACCATAAATGTACTTTTACAAGAATACATTACCTCTGTGACTTTACTTTATAAATATAAAATTTAGCAAATTGTTCAGAAGGTGTAGTGTAAGTAAAATAAACCGTTTTTACTTACACATAACCTTACATGATTTTGCAGTTCAGTGTAATTCAACTTTTCAATCGTATTTAACCATCTAAAAAATGACAACCAAAACAACGTTACACCTTTCACAAGAAGATGTTTACTATGACTACATTTTAAGCCCAAACAATGCCTATTATAGTATAGGTGGCTATGTAACTTTGCATGACACTCCTGACATTAACGATTTCAAACAAGTTTTAACCACTCTTCCTGAAGTATTTGACGTTTTTCGCATACAGTTTGACTTTAGCCAAGACAAGCCTCTTGCGGGCTTCAAAGAGCAAGTCGTCTTCAATGTAACAGAAAAAGACTTTAGTGATAGTAAAGAGAAAGCTATCCAATGGATGCAGGCGCGTTTTCAAACAGTGTTGGATATCAATGGTTCACAGTTGTATGAGTGTTTTTTGATAAAAATAAGTGCCACTGAGTACTACTGGTTTTTTCGTTGCCACCACATCTTAATCGATTTACTAGGTTACGCCATCATTGTAAACTATGTGTTGAACCAATACCAGGCTTTACAAAGCAAAAAAGAGCTAGACACTACAATAGCCTATCCTGCTTATCAGAATCACATGGTGGATTCCTGGGAGTACATCAACTCTGATGATTATTTAAAAGACAAAGAGTACTGGGAACAAAAGTTTAAGGTGGCTCCTGAATTGCTGTTGAAAAAACACAAAAAAAGCAATGAAAAAGGAAGTGAAAGTTTTACAGTGGAATTGTCGGAGGAGCAGAGACAACAGTTAGCAAAAACTGCTCAGCAAGCAAACACCAGTGTGAATCAACTTACCCTGGCAGCTATGTCGATATATTTTGCCCAAATTCAAACTTTAGACGAAGTAGTATTAGGGATACCTATTCATGGCAGGTGGAACAGAGAACAAAAAAATACAGCAGGGATGTTTTCTAAATATGTATTGTTCCAGAGCTTGTTCCAGCCCGACCAGCTTTTGCAGGATTTTCTTAAGCAATGTAAGTCGACCCGTCGAAGAGATTATCCTCATCAAAAATACCCTATTATGCACCTTAACCGTCATTTTAATTTGTTGTTGCAAGAGCAACAGGTGCCAATAGACGTAATTGTAAATTATGCGCCTTTTAAAATGCCTGAAGGCAATCCTTATAAAATACGCATTGTGACCAGTCACGATGATCATACCCCCTTGCAATGGTTTTGGTTTGACTATGGTGACAAACAACCATTGGTACTGCATATAGATTTTCAAAAAGCCTATTTTACCAAAAAGGAGATAGACCTTTTTTCCAAACGCATTCTCTTTATTTTAGAACAGTTTCAGCATAGTCTCGACCAGCCCATAGGCTCCATTGAGGTAGTGCCGCCCGAAGAAAAACAACAGTTATTGGCTGCCCCACAGCGTATAGAGCCTCAATATAATAGTGAAACCGTTGTAAGCTTGTTTGAAACGCAAGTTGATCTAACCCCGGAGGCAGTGGCAGCCGTATTAGGCGACGATTGTTTGACCTATCAGGCGTTAAATGAAAAGTCTAATCAGATGGCACATTACCTAATAGAAAACGGGGTAAAGCCAGGAGACTATGTGGGGTTATATATGCATACTTCTTTTGAGTCATTAATTGGGTTGTGGGGAATCTTAAAAGCAGGAGCTGGCTACGTGTTCATTGATCCTGATTATCCACAAGAACGAGTACATTATATGCTGGCTGATGCTTCTGTAAAGCTACTGATTACCAACCTTTCCAGTGATCTTATTGAACACCTTACCGGGGTAAACGTGGTAAAAACGGACAAAGCTTTGACTGCCATTAATGAACAACCTGTTTCACAAGTAGCCGTCGAGCCTTCATCTACAGATTCGGCTTATGCCATTTATACTTCAGGCTCTACCGGAAAACCTAAAGGAATAGCGATTAGTCACGCATCGTTGCTTGACTATGTGCTTACCTTCCGGCAAATGTTTGGTATTACCTGGCAAGATCGGGTAATTCAGCAATCTTCGTGGGCATTTGATATTTTAGTAGAAGAAATTTATCCTGCTTTAACCAGTGGTGCCACTTTATTAATGGTAAAGGAAGGAAGCAAAGATGTATTGACAATTAAAGATTACATTGAAAACCACCAGGCTACCTTATTGACTACTACTCCTACAATAGTGGGGTGGCTAAACGAAGAACTTTCATCTACCCACCAGCTTCGTTGGTTGATTAGCGGGGGAGAGTTACTAAAACCTGAGCAGATTGATCACCTATTTGGTAAAGTAAATATTGCCAATGGTTATGGACCTTCTGAAACTACCGTGGCGGCTACCTTCAACGTCATTACCAATCAAACTCAAGCGTCTTTGATAGGCAAACCAGTAGCCAATAAGCCCATCTATATTGTAAACGAAAAAAATCAGTTGCAACCAGTGGGTGTAGTTGGTGAGATTTGTATTGGAGGAACCGGTTTGGCGCAAAAATATTTAAACCGCCCCAAACTAACCCGTGAAAATTTTCCGGAGAATCCTTTTGTCGAGGGGGAAAGAATGTATAAAACCGGAGATTTGGGCAGGTGGTTGCCTAATGGGAATATTGAGTTTTTGGGAAGAAAAGACGAGCAAGTTAAAATAAGGGGCTATCGTATAGAATTGAGCGAGATAGAAAATGTGCTGCGTCAATCAGGATTGATCAAAGATGGTGTAGTACTGGTGAAAAAACATAAGAACAATAAGCATTTGGTAGCTTATGTGGTACCCCAACAAGAACAGTTTGAACAAGAAGAGTTGCTTGCTTATGCAAAAGAATGGTTACCCCATTACATGATTCCTTCATTGGTGGTACCTATGGACGAATTGCCAATGAACACCCATGGTAAATTAGATAAAAAAGCATTACCCAAGGCCGACTTCCGTTCAAGCGACCGTCAAGCTTATGTAGCACCTACCACCCCTATCGAGCAAAACATTGCGGTCATTTGGCGTGAACTACTTGGTGTAGAGAAAATAGGCGTACACGATAACTTCTTTGAGCTGGGAGGACAATCTATTTTAGCCGTTCGGTTGATTGCCAAGATCAATGCTTCTTACCATACCCAGTTGCCTGTTTCTGTTATATTCAAGGCAGCTACTGTTGCACTACAGGCGGCTATGGTGAGTCAAAGAACATCGCTTGAAATTGCCCTTAAGATGAATGACCAACAAAAAGGTATCCCTATTTTTTGTGTACCAGGCGCAGGAGGCAACCCGTTGAGTTTTTTCGAAATGGCTAAGTCACTTGAACAAGATCACCCTGTATATGTGTTGCAAAACCCAGCTTTCGATGGGGTGACAGAGCCTTTATCTTTTGAAAAAATGGCAGAAGTATATGTTCAGGCTATTCAAAAATTGACTCAAGGTCCTTATATTTTAGCAGGATACTCAGCAGGAGGGCGTGTAGCCTATGAAATGGCAAGGCAATTGCAATTAAAAAATAATCCACCCCAAAAACTCATTGTTTTAGATGTCATAGCACCTATACATAGTTTTCGTGAGTTGATAGGGGAGTATGCTACCCCAGAAATGTACCTGTCATTGAGCACTACCATTTATGCCCGCTATTTTGGGCATCAGTTAGAGGTAAGTCCACAAGCACTTAGCAGAAAAAGCAAGGCTACTCAATTAGAGTACATACACCAACAACTAACAGATGATGGCATAGAAGTAAGTATGTCAGAGTTGAAACGTTTTTTAAAGGTGTGTATCAACGATGTCTCGTCGTCTTATTCGACACAAGATTTACTCAACATCCCTATCCTGCTTATATGCCCTGAAGAGAATAGAATAAGCGGCTATCTGGACAAGTTTTTTAGAGTAAATGTAAGTGACTGGAACGAATTTACAACAGCAGGCTTCGAACTATTGAATGTATCAGGCAATCACTTTACTATGTTGGGGCAACCCCATGTTCAATCGTTGTCTCAGCGAATTAAAGAAGCTATTCAGGAGCAAATAACTATTAAATAATCAATATCAATCAATATTTTTTTAATTAGCTTGTAATACAAGTGAAATCAACTCTCTATATGAATATTCTTAATAATAACGGTTTCAAGGGGCTTTTTACGTCCAAAAGTTACAAAAAAGGAGAAGTAGTCATGGTTTTAACAGGCGACATACTACCTTACCCTACACGTACTTCTATTCAAATAGGTGAATCGAAGCACATAGAAGATAAACTAGGGCAATATGTCAACCATGCTTGTCAACCCTCGGTAGAGGTAAAAGGCAACCACTTGGTGGCGCTACGAGACCTTAACGAGACAGAAGAAGTCACCTTTAACTACAATGTGTCAGAAACTGACATGAGTAGCCCGTTTACCTGCCACTGTTGTGGTAAGTTGATCAATGGTTATGCAAAGGCATCTCAGAGTATTACTGTATAATGTCTAAATTTGATTTGGGAAATCAAGAAATAGTTTGATTTCTTAAGGAATGGTTGAAAAATAAATTACTTATCTGGTGATAGGGATTTCTTTCTGAGATGAGGCACTTTTTGCAGGCATAGCCGTAGCTATGACGAAAAAAGCTCGTAGTCCCGGCGGAACTGTCGGGGTAACGAAATATCAGGAAGAAAGATCATCTCCGGAAGGAAAAGTTATTTTTTGTCCATTCCTAAATCATTTTTTTTAAAACCACCTCTCCGGCTGGTTCAATAGTACACAAACAAGCTTTGTACGCTGTACCCAAGTGCAACTCTTGCAAAAACCAACACGTTTTTGAGGCATCAGTCAGTTTTACTGGGTTTTGCAATGTGTCTATAGTGTCTAGTGACAAATACATTCCCCTACCATCTGCTTTCATAACACTTTCTTTTTTAGTCCATATTTCAAAAAAAGTGTGGAGCGTATTATCTTCCTTTATTTTTTGCCATTCCGGTTCCGTAAAATAACTTTCAAAATCATTCATTGTAATTGATCTCTGGTGTTCTACATCCAGCCCCAGTTTACTATCAAGCGTGGCTCCGCATGCGACCAGTTCGTGCGAGTGCGATATATTAAAGTAAAAAGGTTTGCCCGGAAGCACAGGTTTGCCATAAGTAGTCTTGGTGAGTTGAGAGAGCCTTTCGGGAGGAACACCAAAAAAAATCAATTGTTGCTGAAGCAAATATTTTCCTAGTGCGTGCACATACCTGTCTTTGTCAAACACATAGCGCATAATACCTTCGTGCAAGTTTTTGGGTAACTGTTGTAACAAATCTTCGAGCGAAAAACGAGCTTTTACCTGTGGAACATAAGCGTAGTATATATGTATGTAAGGTTTCATAACAATGGTAGATCTAATAAAACTTAGAAACTGCAATGAGAAGCTTTCCGACTAAAAACCTATCAACAGATTATCAAATACCGGATTTTACTGTTAACATCGCAGATTAATTGTATAAATAACCACAAAAGCTTTGTGAGATGCAATTAGGATTTGAAAGAAGTAGTATCATAAAGAGGAGAGAGTTATGCTAAGTTTTTGGGAACAACAATCATTTTTAGAATATGACTATATTATTGTAGGTAGTGGTATTGTAGGGTTATCAGCCGCTATTACACTCAAAGAAAATCACCCACAAGCCTCAGTGCTGGTGCTTGAGCAGGGCATCTTTCCTACAGGGGCAAGTACAAAAAACGCAGGTTTTGGTTGCTTTGGCAGTGTAACCGAGTTACTAGCTGATATTGAAGTGATGGGTGAACGCGAGGTGTTGAAGCTGGTAGAGCAACGTTGGAGCGGTTTACAAAAATTGCAAAATAGGTTAGGAGCAGACGCTATAGGGCGTAAAAACTTTGGGGGAGCCGAATTATTGCTTAAAGGCGAAAAATATGAAGCTTTAAATGCCAATGCCCTAGAGAAAATTGAATATATAAATGATTTATTGTGCCCTTTGTTTGGCAATGAAAAGGTTTTTGAGAAATTACCCGATAGCAAGATCACAGAATTAGGATTTGACACACACCAAGTAGCTCATCTTATATTTAATCCTTATGAATTTCAAATTCATACCGGAAACATGATGCGTTCATTATTGCAATGTGCCACCCAAAAAGGAGTAGAAATAGTCAATGGATGTAAGGTAACTGCCATAGAAGATACTGGAGGTCAGGTAGAAATCAATACTTCTGGACACTTGTCACAGCAGGAGGTCGTATTTACTGCCAGCAAAACTGCAGTATGTACCAACGCTTTTACTCAAAAGCTATTACCCGAGCTGGACAT
The DNA here is from genome assembly GCF_947493425.1 of uncultured Microscilla sp. Lineage (GTDB taxonomy): Bacteria > Bacteroidota > Bacteroidia > Cytophagales > Microscillaceae > Microscilla. The sequence goes on from NZ_CANLRP010000009.1 coordinate 55,388, forward strand.
CAAACCGGGCAGAGGCATTGTATTAGTAACAGCACCTGTTGCTAATCTCAAGTTTAAGGGTACTTATCACTTTGACCAAGGCTATTATTACTTCCGTAACTTCGGAAATCGGGTAATCTTTGGGGGAGGACGTAACCTTGATTTTGAAGGTGAAGCCACTGCAAGCTTTGAACTGAACCAGCAGATAGCCAAGCATCTAAAAGAAAAATTAGGCAGTGTTATTTTACCACAACAAAACTTTGTAGTGGAGCATACCTGGGCAGGGATTATGGCTTTTGGGCAAAGTGGCAAGCGTCCCATTCTGAAAAATGTCTCAGAGAATATAGTTATAGGTACCCGTCTTAATGGCATGGGAGTAGCGTTGGGATCTACTATTGGGGGTGAGGTTGCCGCTAAACTAGAGCAATAAAAATACTAATATCAGGTAATTATTGGTTATCAGTAACTTAGTATACAGCGAGTGGGATTTTTTAGGAAAAAACGCAAACGTTTGTGAATAAAATAGTAGTTTTGCAACAGTTCATTTGTAGCTACTAACGGATTTTTTTTAATAATGAGCCAGCAAGTGAACACTCGACTCCTGAATTATGTTCGAAGTATATAGACTTATATACTTTCAAATATTTAATACAAAATACTATGACAGTTGTTTTAGCTATTGCTGTAATGATTTTATTTGCTGTGCTGATGAGTATTGGCTTGCTAATAAGAGGTAAAGAAATCAAAGGTACTTGTGCTTCACAAAACCCATTGTTGCTAAAAGATGGAGTAGAATGTGGCGTATGTGGAAAACCAGTGGGAGCTTGCGAAAATGAGACAAAAGATGATCAGATAGCTACTGCCTGATCAGCTAAATATAAGGAGTTTTATGCAAAGAAAATGCATAAAATTGCCAAAAGTTATGATACATTGAAATGCTATGGAAGAGGGTGATTTTGAACAAATTAAAACATGATAATTCTTCCACAGCTATATTTATAATTCTAATTTTGTTTAATGACACTCATCAAATCAATTTCTGGTATTAGGGGTACCCTTGGCGGAAAACCTGGAGACACTTTAAGCCCGGTAGATGTAGTAAAATTTGCTGCTGCTTATGGTATCTGGTTAAAAGAAAACTCTGAAAACCATAAAGTGGTAATTGGTCGTGACGCTCGCCCATCGGGTGAAATGATCACAAAATTGGCAGCTTCTACCCTTCAGTCGCTTGGAATAGATGTGGTTGACCTTGAATTGTCTACTACCCCCACCGTAGAAATGGCGGTAGTCATGGAAGAAGCCGGCGGAGGAATCGTTATTACTGCCAGCCATAACCCCATTCAATGGAACGCCCTCAAGTTGTTGAATCACAAAGGTGAGTTTATTTCGGCAGCTGATGGTGAAAAAATACTTGAAATTGCTGACGCAGAAGATTTTGAGTTTGTTGAAACTAAAAAGTTGGGAGACTACAGCGTAAACCGCGAATACATCCAAAAACATATTGAGGCGATACTGGAACTACCCCTTGTAGACAAAGCAGCCATTGAAGCTCGTAATTTTAGAATAGCTTTGGATTGTGTAAATTCTACTGGAGGTATAGCGGTGCCTATGTTGTTACACTCTTTGGGTGTAAAAGAAGTAAAAGGCTTGTATTGTGAGCCTAATGGCTTGTTTCCTCATAACCCTGAGCCTATTCCTGAAAACCTTAGGGATATTTCGAGAGAGGTAGAAAATGGTGATTATGACTTGGGTATTGTGGTAGACCCCGACGTAGACCGCTTGGCGCTCGTGTGTGAAGATGGCTCTATGTTTGGCGAAGAGTATACGCTGGTGGCCATTTCAGACTATATACTGTCGCATAATCCAGGGGCTACTGTCTCTAACCTTTCTTCTACCAAAGCCCTCAAAGAACTGACCGAGAAAGTAGGACAAGAGTACCATACATCGGCAGTAGGAGAGGTGAATGTAGTGACCAAAATGAAAGAAGTAGACGCAGTAATAGGGGGCGAAGGCAACGGAGGCATTATTTACCCTGATTTGCACCACGGACGTGATGCTTTGGTAGGCATTGCCTTATTTTTGACTCATCTGGCAAAAAGCGAAAAGCCAGTATCTATGTTGAGAGCCAAATACCCTAAATACCAGATCTCAAAGAACAAAATATCTTTGACCCCCGAAATAGACACCTCGGCAATACTCAACGATATTCAGGAAAAATACAAAGCCCACGATGTGATTACCATTGATGGAGTAAAAATAGAGTTTGAGTCGTCTTGGGTACATTTGCGTAAGTCCAATACCGAACCTATCATTCGTATTTATGCCGAAGCAGCTTCTATGTCTACCGCTGATAATTTGGCAAACAAGATAATTGACGATATACGTGAAATTGTAACAGCAAAAGACAATTCATAATTGCGATAAATACAGTTTACACAAAATATTTATTACCCAACTTGTAAAGGTTGGGTAATTTTTTTTACCTTTTTTTTCTTGAAATCATCCAAAAAATATCCGTAATTTTGAAAAAAAAGGTTATTGGAAATAAAAATAGTATAAAATAACCTATGAAGGAACTCCTCCTTCATAAAGAACTGCTTACAGCATTTAAGGAAAGATATATTTTTTGTTATGAGTATGAGCGTTTATTTTGACAATGCCGCAACTACCCCATTGGCTCCTGAAGTATTGGATGCTATGGTGCCCTACATGAAAGAACACTTTGGCAACCCCTCGTCTATACATTCGCATGGGCGCAAAACTAAATCTGCCATTGAGAAAGCAAGAAAAAAAGTGGCTGATTTACTGAATACTTCTCCTTCTGAAATATTTTTTACTTCTGGTGGCACCGAAGCCGACAATTTTGCCATTAAGCGTAGTATAGATACATTTAATCTTACACACGCCATTAGTTCTCCACTAGAGCATCATGCTGTCTTGCATACCTTGGAACACTTGCAAAAGATAGGTAAAATTAAGCTCAGTATGGTTAACACTGATGGTAAAGGAAATATTGATTATGACCACCTACGCGAGCTTTTACAAGGCAATAGCCGTAGCTTGGTATCGCTGATGCATGGCAACAATGAAGTAGGCAACTTGACCGATATGAAGCGTATTGGTGAGTTATGCAAAGAGTATCAGGCATTGTATCATTCAGATACGGTGCAAACAATGGGACACTATGTACATGATTTACAACAGTTGAATGTTGACTTTGTAGTAGGGTCAGCCCATAAGTTTCACGGACCTAAAGGGGTGGGCTTTTTGTATGTAAACGCTGATGCCAAGATTAAACCTATGATATATGGGGGAGCTCAAGAGCGTAATATGCGAGGTGGTACCGAAAACCTTTATGGAATTATTGGTTTGGCAAAAGCGCTTGAACTTGCTTATGAAGAAATGAACGAACATCGGGCAGCCATTGAGCAGGTTAAATCATATATGATTGAGCAGTTGAAACAGAAAATTGCTGGAGTTGGTTTTAATGGCGAAAGTGGCGATCTTGACAAAAGCTTGTATACTGTTTTAAATGTATGTTTGCCGCCTACCGACAATGCTGACATGTTATTGTTTAATCTGGACATTCATCAAATTTCTGCCTCTGGTGGCAGTGCCTGTTCTAGTGGTTCAGACGTAGGCTCCCATGTATTGAGGGCTTTGGACAGACCCAAAGACCGCGGAGCAGTGCGTTTTTCATTTAGTCGCTATAATACCAAGGAAGAAGTAGACTATGTAGTAGAAAAACTTGCCGAAATGTATACTGTAACTACTAAATAGTAGCATATTGCGATCTACATACGAATAGGCTTTATCAATGAGACAACTTTGGTAAAGCCTATTATTTTTTGCCAATTATTTAATAACTCTTTGACAATACCCTTGTGAAAAATTTCATTTATACCTGTATAGTAGTTTTGATAGTGGCCTGTTCTAACAAAAAAGAAATACCTAAAGACATTATTCCTAAAGAAAAAATGGTGAATATGTTGGTAGATATTCACCTCGAAGAGTCAAAAATAGATGCATCCCGGTATTTGTTACGTGACTCGGCACAGGTAGCTTATTTCAAAGCACAAGTGGGTATATTTAAAAAGTATAAAACAGACAGTACCCATTACTACAAAAGCTATGACTACTACTTTGAAAACATGAACCACATGAAAGACATCTACACAGAAGTAGCCGAAAAAATGAAAGCAATGAGTGATAGTGTAGCCAATACTTTGAAAGACTCAAGTAGTAACAAGAAAAAAGACAAGCCCAAGAAAAAGACTCCAAAGGTAGCCAAACCTATGATAGAGGTGAAAATGATACCAGACAAACCAAAAGCCAATGCAGACAAAAAGAAATAATGAAAAAGACCAAGTGATAAGCTTGGTCTTAGGTTGATTTTATGCTTCTACAAACGCTTTCATCAAGTATGCTTTAAACTCCTCAAAGCTGTTAGACATTGTCAGGTTTTTATTGGGGTTATCCATTACTTCCTGCAATTTTTCGGGTATGGGCAACTTCTGGTCAATGGCTTGTTCTACTACCTCCAGAAATTTAGCGGGGTGGGCAGTAGACAAAAACACACCTACTATATCATCTCCTTTGTTGGCAAGATACTCTTGAGTAGCACGATAGCCAATGGCACTATGAGGGTCTAGCACATATTGGCTATGCGCAAATACCTTTCTGATGGTTTCTTTGGTTTCCTCATCGCTGTAATACTTTCCGGTAATTTTCCCCTCAAATGCTTGATAATCATCACCTAACCACTCTTTGATCCGGACAAAATTACTTGGGTTGCCCACATCCATCGCGTTAGAAATGGTAGCAAATGACGGGTGAGGAGTAAACTCGCCACTTTGCAAAAACTGAGGAAATACATTGTTCTTATTAGTTGCTGAAACAAAGCTGTGTATGGGCAAACCCATTTGCTGAGCAAGTAAGCCTCCACACAGATTGCCTAAGTTGCCACTAGGTACAGTAAATACTAGTTTTTTGCCCAAATGCTTGAGTTGTGCATAAGCATAAAAATAATAAAATGATTGAGGTATTAATCGGCTGATGTTGATAGAGTTAGCCGATGATAGTGGTAGTTGGCTTCTAAGCTCATCATTGAGAAAAGCTTGCTTGACTAGTTTCTGACAATCGTCGAAAGTACCATCAATGGCAATCGCGGTCACGTTTTCGCCCAGCGTGCTAAACTGCTTTTCCTGAATAGGGCTCACCTTGCCCGCTGGGTAAAGTACCACCACCTTGATACCAGGTACTTGATAAAAGCCCTGGGCTACCGCTCCGCCAGTATCGCCCGAAGTGGCTACCAAAATATGAATATCCTGTGTTTGAGTAGCTGAAGCATCAGCGGCTTGTTTGGTTTGCCAATAGCCCATCAGTTGTGCCATAAAACGTGCCCCAAAATCTTTGAAGGCAAGCGTAGGTCCGTGAAAAAGCTCTTGTACATATACCCGCTCGTCTAACTTCTTGACAGGAGCGTCAAAATTGATTGCTGTGCGTACACAACGCTCAAGGTCAGCTTCAGGTATTTCATCGCCTAACAGGGCTTTGCTTACCTCAATGGCTATTTCTGGCAAAGACAACGATTCGATGTTGTCGAAAAAACCAGTAGGCAGGGTGGGCACCTGCTTGGGTACATATAAACCATTATCGGGCGGAAGCCCCTGAAAGATCGCTTGTTGAAAGCTTACTTCCTTGCTTTGTTTTTGAGTACTATATAATTGCATTTTTGAAAATTCTTTGAGGTGAAAAAAGCTATAAGAGATGAGCAACAAGCCACAAGTCTTTATCTGTGGCTTTTAAACTAACAATTAATGAATCGAGCTTGCGAACTCAACGAAGTTAATTTATTAGCTACCTTCAAAACAGGGTACACACCGATATTCATCGGTATCTAAGGACTTTTGACTTGTCGCTTGCCTCTACTGGGACTTTTAATTTGTTACTTAATTACTATTGGACCGTTTTGATTAATTACCGAAGTATAGGTTTCGCTTGTGACTCCCATATCAGCAAAAATCTTTGCCTGAATATGGGCTATTTCAAGTGCTATCTCTTTATGCTGGCAAAGCGAAAAAATAGAAGGCCCTGATCCTGAAATACCACAACCCAACGCTCCGGCTTTGAGCGAAGCCGCTTTTATTTCGCCAAAAGAAGGAATCAATAATGAACGCACGGGTTCTATCACGACATCCTGCAGCGAGCGACTAATCAGTCCATAGTCTTTGCGGTACAAGCCTGCAATTAAGCCTGCTACATTTCCCCATTGTGTCACTGCATCGGTCAAAGGAATGTCCTTTTTCAAAATCTGTCGGGCATCCTTGGTAGCCACCTCTATTTGTGGGTGTATCACAGTACAATACAAACTTTCTGGGGTATCTATAGGAACAATGTCTAACGGAGCATAACTTCTGATGAGCACAAAACCACCCATAAGGGCAGGAGCCACATTGTCGGCGTGAGCAGCTCCACAGGCAAGCCGTTCCCCTTCCATAGCAAAAGGAACCAGTTCGGCGGAGGTAAACGGTTTGTCCAAGAGTTCGTTCATGGCAAAAGCTCCTGCAGCTGAACTTGCCGCACTAGAGCCCAATCCACTGCCTAAAGGCATTTTTTTGTGAAGCCAAACTTTGGCACCCCCTTCATAATCAGTTTTTTTGATCAACTGTTGCATAGCCACGCCAGCGGTGTTTGAGGCAGTATCAGTAGGCAGTTTACCGCCGTCTCCAGTAATTGCCACAATCTCTACTCCCGGTTCGTCCTTTAGCTCTACTACTACTTCATCGCCAGGGCTGTCAATGGCAAAGCCCAATACATCGTAGCCACAGGCTACATTGGCCACCGTAGCCGGAGCAAATACTTTGATTTTCTTTCCCATCACCTTATACTTTGTTCACGCTTAAGTTAAACTTATAGCTGCTTTGCCCCAAATAATGACGCACGCTTATGATTTCGGCAAACACTCCCGCAGCCGTTACATCGGCTCCTGCGCCTGGTCCTCTAATGACCAAAGGTTGATTTTGATAACGTTGCGAAGTAAAAGCAATCATATTATCGCTGCCACGTAAAGTATAAAAAGGGTGGGCACTATCTACTGCCTCCAGTTTTACTTTGGCTTCACCATTTTCCAGCACCGCCACCAGACGTAATTTTTTACCTTCCTTGGCTGCTTGTTCCACCCTTTCCTGAAAAACTCCATTTGCTTGCTCCAGCGCGTCAAAAAACTGTTCGACCGAAGCCGCATCCAGACAACTTTGTGGCAAAATGTTTTCTACTTGTACCTGGTCTGGCTCAAGTGCCCAACCTACTTCACGGGCAAGAATCAGAATCTTACGTGCCACATCTTGTCCGTTGAGATCATCACGGGGGTCAGGTTCAGTCAATCCCTTATTTTTAGCGTCTTTTACTATTTCACTAAATGGGGTACTTCCGTCAAAATTGTTGAAGATATAAGAAAGTGTACCTGACAATACCCCTTCTATTTTATGTATTTTATCCCCACTGTTTTGTAGGTCATTCAGGGTATTGATTACCGGAAGCCCAGCCCCTACATTGGTTTCGTACAAAAACTTGACCCCGTGCAACAAAGCCGCTTGCTTCAACCTTTGGTAAGTAAGGTAGTTGGCTGAGTTGGCAAGCTTGTTAGGTGTAGCAATTGATATACTGGATTTGAGAATGTCTTCGTAGTAGTCAATGGCAATGTGAGCCGCGGTACAATCTACAAAAATACTGTTGGGTAGGTTGAGCGCTTTCATTTTATTGATATAAGCTTGCGTGTCAGATGTTTCGCCGGTGGCTAATAGCTCATCTTTGCTCAGTGAAATATCCAGCCCATTTTCATCAAAGCGCATTTTTTTAGAATTGGCAAGTGCTACCAGGTTAATATTGATGCCTTGCTCTTGCAACAAATACCCTTTTTGTTGGTGTAATTGGTGCAGCAATGTATTGCCGATCAAACCAGCCCCTAACATAAATATATGAATGGTTTTGGTGTTCGATAAAAAGAAAGCTTCGTGCAAAGCATTGAGGGCTTTCGCCAAATCTTTGGTGGCAATGACCGTAGATACGTTTAGTTCAGACGAGCCCTGCGCTATAGCCACCACATTGATGCCGTTGTTGCCCAATGCCGTAAACAAGTTGCCCGAAATACCTGGCATACGGCGCATGTGCTCGCCTATAATTGCCACTACTGACAAGTCTTGCTCTATAGAAACTTTATTCACTTTTTTGGCTTGAATTTCAAGTGAAAAAGCTTCTTCTATAACCTCTTTAGCTTCTTTAGCGTCTTCAGGAGCTACCGCAAAACAAATAGAATGTTCAGACGAAGCCTGGCTAATCAATACTATATTGATCTGGTGCTGGGCCAATGCTCCAAAGATACGCGACGATACTCCAGGTACCCCTACCATGCCACTGCCACTTACTCGCAATAAAGCAATGTGTTCGATAGACGAGATTCCTTTGACCGGAAACTGCCCTTGAGCACTCGTTTGACCAATGAGGGTGCCAGCAAAATCAGGATTAAAAGTGTTTTTTATTCTTAATGGAATATTTTGAGAAATAGCAGGTTGTAGGGTAGGAGGGTAAATGATTTTTGCCCCAAAGTGTGATAATTCCATGGCCTCTTCGTAAGACAAGTGCTCTAGCGAAAAAGCCCGCTTCACTACCCGTGGGTCGGCAGTCATCATGCCGTCTACATCTGTCCATATTTCTATCTCTTTAGCATACAGTGCAGCCCCTAAAATAGCCGCCGTATAGTCAGAGCCACCTCGCCCCAAGGTAGTAGTATCACCCTGAGCAGTAGCTGCTATAAACCCAGTAACTACTGCCACTCCATTGAAGGCATCAAAATAGTGACGTATTTTTTGGTTGGTTGCTTCAATGTTTACCCTTGCCTTGTTGTATTGGTCGTTGGTTTCTATGAGTTGTCGGGCATCTACCTGTACTGCCTGGATACCCTCTATTTTGAGGTATTCGCTTACAACTAAGGACGACAGGCGCTCGCCAAAACTTAGTAGCATGTCCAAGGTGCGGGGTGAACACTCGCGAAGCAATGAAATTCCTTGTAACAGCTCACCTATTTCGTTGAACAGCACCTTTACGCTTGACAAAAGTTTGCTTTGTACTGCCACAGGAATAAGCGTTCGGATGGTATCGTAGTGATGGTTTTCAGTGTTTGTTAAAATCGTTTGGTAGGTCGTGTCGTTCAAGCGGGCTTTTTGCCCCATTTCTACCAAGGCATTCGTTGTTCCTTTGAGAGCGGAAACAACTACTGCGATTTTTTGTCCGCCCTCTTGGTATTGGCGCACAATGTCTTTTACACTTTTGATACTCTCAGGTGAACCCACCGAAGTACCTCCGAATTTTAAAACTTTCATTGCATTTTAGTGATTTTCAAATAGCGATGCTTCCACATAGCCTGTGTGAAACACCATTGTATTTTATTGATAATTGATAATTGAATTACTTTTTTGAAAGAGGCTAAAAATGATAAAAAAAATATAGAGCACAAAAGAGTTGCACAAAAGAAAGGTAGGTAGGACAATAATCTGGTAAGGTTTAGCCGTAGAGTATAACTTTATCCTGATTGTGTTATATGATAAGGGTTTTGCTGTTAAACAAAGCGCAACATTTGCTCATTAGGAGTGAATGAATGAAAGGTTAATATTGTATCAGTAATGATTATAAAAGCCAAATAAAGTTTGCTGAAGGTGTTATTTTATGAATCAATTATATCAATAGTCCATAGTATTTAGTCGATAGTCCATAGCTGATTCGAGTAAATGTTCACCTTGTTAAATGCTGTAAACCAGTATTTTATATTGAGATTGTATACTCACTTTATTTTTAAAAGTGTTTCGGTTTTATGCCTAAACACCCAATTAAATAGTTTTTAAATTCATAAATGACTGATAAACAGCACACAACTTTGACTAAAATCACTGCGGAGTATTGTTATATAAGGACTCAAAGTATTTGGCTTTTTGCCCATAAAACCGATGAATTTCGCTACACAATATTTGTTCAAACTCTTCGGTATTGCCAAGGGTAGGAGGGCACAAAAGCTGACTAAATACATGGCAAAGCTCTATTCTATCTCGTTCCCAAGGTGCAGCTGAAGGTGATTGAACTTCTTCCATGCATTGATATATTTCTTGTTGAAGGTCAGCTAGCAATGTTTGAAGATCTTGTATTTTTTGTTTCTTCTTTTTCTGGAAAAACCAAAGCTTGCCAGCCAATAATTTTTCCAACTGTTGATTTAATTCTTCGTAATGTTTCTCTCTGGCAATAATAGACTTTTCTATAGCTATAGTTCTGTCTAAGCCATATAAAGCATTTTGAGCAAGGCGACAAATATGAGCGAGCGTGTGAGGTTGTGGTAAAAACACCCGCATATAATCAGCGTTTTGTTGTACGATTGCTTGCATTTTCTCTTCATCAAAACCATTGTCCTCTGCATCCTGCAATACTTTGAGGGCAAAATCTATTTCGGTTTGGTAGCTCATGTGGGCATGTACGGAGATGGTTATCCGAAGTTTTTGGTTGGCGTGTGTTGCCTCAAATTTTTAGTTGTTAACCTCTTTTTCCGCGCTTATCCAAGCCACTTCAACTCAAACAATTACCTCTTGCTCAGGTCTTACCGCAGGGTGACCTGAGCCCTGCTGACCCCATATTTTGAAAACCAACTTGTGTATGGATTTTAGGGTTGGGCATTGGTCTGGCTAAAGCCTTAAGACCAATACTTGGAGGTTGTTTTTAGAGTTAAATTGTCTACAACGGTACAGGTAAGGTCATTTTACCTCTTGCTCAGATCTTACCGCAGGGTGACCTGGGCAATGGCAACCTAAAGACTTTAAACACAACTTATTGTTGAAAGGCCTCAGGATTAGCAAGTATTTCGTCCTGAATCAGAATAGTCAGGCTTGTTGATCTAGCGAGTGCCTTCATACCAACAACCTTAAATTATGTTTTTTAGGCTTTAATTGCCTTTGAAAACCTGCTTGTTTTTTGTTAAAGAACCATCAAACCGTCAAGTAATCAAACCATTTTTGAACAGCTTCACCATTGAGAAAATTATTGCCCATTAAAATAGCATAACCCCTTGATAGATAGTATATTTTAGCATTTTTGTATTGTTTTTATTAGCAAAAGTTTGTAATTTTAACAAACCAATTGACTAACTAATGCTTGTTCAGGAATCAGAAAAAATACTTAAGGACTATTTTGGGTATTCCCGATTTCGTCCTTTGCAAAAAGAAATTATCAACGCTATTCTGGAAGGCAAAGATGTACTTGCCCTGATGCCTACCGGAGGAGGGAAATCACTCTGTTATCAAGTACCTGCACTAATGTTCAACGGGCTTTGTGTAGTAGTGTCTCCCTTGATTGCCTTAATGAAAAACCAAGTGGCAGCCCTTGCCCAATACAATATTCCGGCGGCTTACCTCAACAGTACCCAGAGTAATGAAGCACAAGAGTTGATTGAGAACAAGTGTTTTAATAAAGAAATCAAGTTACTTTACGTTTCCCCCGAAAAGCTCACCTCAGAGACTTTTCTCAACTTTCTTAAAATCATTCAGGTCAGTATGTTTGCCATTGACGAAGCACATTGCATTTCTACCTGGGGGCATGACTTTCGCCCCGAATATAGTAAACTAAGTAAAATCAAAGAGTTTTTTCCTACCAAGCCCATTGTGGCACTTACCGCCACTGCTGATACCATTACCCGGCAAGACATTATAAACCAATTGCAGCTTGCTGACTATGAACTGTTTACGGCATCATTTGACCGTCCTAATATTCGGATGAATGTGACTACTGGTTTTCACAGAATAGAGCGCATTATCCGGTTTTTGAACAGCCGCCCCAACCAAACAGGGTTAATTTATTGCCTTACCCGGCAAGAAACTGAAGAGGTAAGTGAAAAGTTGGAGGAGGTAGGCTTTTCCGCGCGTTGTTACCACGCCGGACTCAATAGCAAAGAACGAAGTCGGGTACAACATGGTTTTCTCAATGATGAGGTACGTATTGTATGCGCTACAGTGGCTTTTGGTATGGGCATTCATAAAAACAATGTGCGCTTTGTTATTCATTACAACATGCCGCGCAACCTGGAGAGCTATTACCAAGAAATTGGGCGTGCCGGGCGTGATCAAGAGATCAGCGACGTAATCCTGTTTTACTCTTTCAAAGACGTGATTCACTGGCGTACCTTAATTGCTGAGAGCAAAACCAACCAGGAGCTGGATAACAATCAACTAAAAATGGCCAAACTTGCCCGCATGCAGCAATATGCCGAGGCAAGCATTTGCCGACGTAGAATTTTATTGAATTACTTTGGAGAAGCGGTTCATGAAGATTGTGGCAATTGCGATGTATGTCGCAAGCCTCGCAGCAGGTTTGACGCCACATTATTAGCAAAAAAAGCATTGTCAGCGTGTATCAGGCTCAAAGAAGCGGTGCAAATGCCTACTTTGATTGATGTGTTGCGAGGCAATAAAACTGCCTTGATTGCCGAACAGGGCTACGATGAAATAAAAACCTTTGGCTCGGCGGCAAATGTCAGTTATCCCGAATGGAAAGATTATTTACAACAAATGATTAATCTAGGTATTTTTGACATAGCCTATGATGACAATTTTGTGTTGAAACGGGGAGCTCTGAGTGCTAAGGTGTTGTATGAAGACTACATAGTGGAGCTGGCGTTGCCTGAGTTTGATTTTAGCCGCAAAGGTGACCAACCCCGCAGTAAGGGTGAGATGCTGTACGAAGAGTTGTTTGAAAAGCTACGTATTTTAAGGCAAGAAGTAGCCACTGCCCACGATGTACCTGCCAAAGAGGTGTTCAACGATTATACATTGAGCGAACTTGCCAAAGGGCGCCCCACGACACTTGTCAATATGGAAATGATTTCGGGAGTAACTCCTCTAAAAGCGGAGCAGTTTGGCAGAGACTTTCTGAAACTCATTCGTGAGTTTTTGATAGAACAGTACCATAATGGTGAACAGGTAGAAGGGGCGTTGTATTTGATTACGTACAAATTTTATGAGCAAGACCTCAACCCTGAAGACATTGCTAAAGAGCAAAATTTACCTCTGGCAGATATTTATGAGCATTTGGTACAATTGTATGAACTGGGGTACGAGGTAGAGTTATTGAAGTTTATCAGTAGGCAAGAACTCGACCAAATTTTGTCGACAGTAAGGCTCAAGGGGAGCGAGGTAAAGCCAGAGGAGATTATCGCTCATTTTGAGGGTGAGTACGATCCTTTCAAACTTAAAATAGCTTGGGCAGTTTACCAGAAAATGCAGGAAGTAGAGTAAGGCTAAGTACATTGTAACTTAAATAAGTTGTTGTTTGGTTCGAGATTCATTTGGTTTCTGACGATGATCAAAAATTGAGCATAGCAAAGATACGCGATGTTTTTGATAAGAAGTCAGGGAGCAAAGGAAGCCGAAAAAAGCATAAGATATTTAGTTTACAGTGTACTAAGTTTCAGGCGAAGACTTCCACTTGTCATAACGTTCAGTGATTCGCTCAGCTATTTTGTGGTAGTTTTCCCAGGTATCTTCTACGTGATAAAAAGAGGGCAGACTCGAAGCCAATAGTTCTTCGTAGTCTTTTTTGTATGTTCCCGATTGGTAATAGCTTTTTGAAAACTCGTTTCCTTCGTTATTAAACAAATCTTCACCTAAATAACCATCCCACATAGCGCTTAATATAGAGGCAGTAATTTCGCGTTCTTTGAAACGGATGATTTGGTGCCCTGCTTCGTCTTCAAACAACTCACTGTACATGTTGTGTTCCAGTATCCAACCCAAAAACATGCCGATATGGACATAAGCTTGCTCTATAGGTAAAATATTAGGGAATTTACCCATAAAATGATGCTTGGCACGATCGTAAATTAATTCTTCTGATGCTTTATTTACTGCCATTGTATTTGTAATGGTTTATGTCTTTATGAAGTTAGCAAGATAATTTTTAGTTTTCAAATATCCTATTGCAAATATGAGGCGGGTGATTATTTAACCCCTCCACAAATACGGAAACAAGATAAAAGACACTGTGGCTACAATCATGTTGATGGCTATAAGGGTAAGTATTTCGTCAAAACTGGCGCTTCTTGCCAAGCCATCCATCGCATTTTTAGAAGTTTTGATCAACATCAACAACATGGGCAATATCACTGGAAAACTCAATATGGCCATCAAAGTAGCATTGTTATTGGCTTTGGCAGCAATGCTTGATACCATGGTAAGTGTAGACGAAAATCCAATGCCTCCTAATAACATATTAAAAATAAACAACCCAGGGTCTTGCACAGGGTTGCCCAATACCAAGGCATAGGTAGCAAAGCCGATGAGGGCAATGACCAACATTAACAAACTATTATAAATGATTTTGGATAAAATAATGCCTTGTGGACTGACCAGGGTGTAATAATAAAGGAGTCTGCCTTGACGTTCTTGCATAAAACTTTTGGCTACTGCATTGATTGCCGTGAACAAAAGAATGATCCAAAAGAGGGTGTTCCAGGTAGGAGGGGAGAGTACAGCTTGTTTGAGATTAAAGCTCAAGTAGGTGATCATGACTGTACTTACAATGTATAACAATAAGCCATTAAGAGCGTAGCGTTCCCGCCACTCCAGTAAGGCTTCCTTTTTTACAAGTATTTGTATTTCTCTAAGTAGCATCTATTAATTGTCGAGTGCTGATAATCAATGAGTTGTTTTTGTATACAGGCAGTTAGCCAAAAACAGGTGTAAACTTATGATTTCTGACCAGAAGTGGCAAACAGATGCCAAGGTTATTTTAGGTTTTGGTCTTCTGCTACCTTAAATTTTAGCTGTAAAGCATCTTGCATACAGCCATTTACCCAATAATCGGGCGACTTAGATAATTCGTGGGTAACAATGATGTTGTAGTTAGGCAAGGCTAAAGGCGGAAGTACTACTTTTTGGGTATGTCCTTTGGCTTTGAGTTGTTGTAAGTATTGCAGCCTTTGGTCGTAGCTTTTGGCGTAGCGGGCTACTTGTGGAACATCGTCTTTTATTTTTTTTAGTCCAATCACACAAAGGTAAAAAAAACTACTGCAGGCAAGTACAAAGGCCAGTTTTTTAGAGAACATAGTCTGGTAGCCTATCAAAAAGCCAAAGCTCACTACATAACACACTATATACAAGCTGAGGTGAGTAAGCGACCTTAGGGGGCCTATACTGCCTATGGCATATATGGTGGGCAAGGTGGCAGCCCAAATAATAATCAGCAATAAAGGTAAACCCAACAAAAACCATTCTGTTACTCTGGCATCGTTTTGAGTACGGGATGACCTAAACAAGGTGCCAACATAGACCATAGGAAGAAGCAGGATAAGAAAGTACTTAAGTTTGTCTTGAATAAGTGCCGATAATACCTGAATAGCCACTAAAGAACGACGGAAAGTCTCGGCAATGCCAATCTCTGGAAACATGGCTTTGCGTGCATATACGCCGGGTGCCAGCAAGGTAATGGCCAGACCTATGAGGCAGATTACGAGTGTAAAGCATACTTTTTTGACCAGTTGTTTTTTGTTTACTTGCCAGGGGTGCCCAAACAATAGAAAAAGCATGGCCAAGCCTAGCAGCATCAATAAAGTAAATGCCAGGTTGATAGAGCCATTGCCAATAAATAAAGCACTTAAGCCTGCAAAAAAGTAGCTTAGTATTTTAGGTTTAGGAGAGCTCAAAAGAAAAGTCATGATTTGTAAAAAGCAGGTCAAAGTGAAGCAATAACCTACTGAAGCGGTTACCCAAAAGTAAGTACTGGGATTAAAGAAACTATTGAACAGTACCCAAAAAATAAAAATAGAGAGTTGAAGGTTGAGCCAAGGTTGCTTTTGTAAATTGAGTGCTTGTTGTATGGCGTCGATAAAACGGTAAAATACCCAAATAAACAGTGCGGTGAGTAGTATGATGTATAACCACAAGGAATGAATATACTTGGAGGCATTAATAAAAAACACTGTAATAGGTTTGAGGGCTACGCTGACAGTCCATTGGTTATACCATATTTTTACTGCGGTGAAAAACCCATGGCGTTGGTACATGTACAGTTCGCAGTAGTCATCCAGTGCCAGTCTGTTATAGTAGGCAACCAAAAAAATGTAACTTAACCCAATCAGATTGCTGCCAAAAAGTAATAGATGCATCCAGTATTGGGCGTTTTTTTTCTGCCTTGGGCTAAGGTTTTGGGGCAAAAGGGGGAGTTTCACAAAGGGTAGATTTTTTAGTAAAAAATAGACTTGTTGGTTACACAAGGTGTAGGCTTAGTGCTTTTTAAAGCGCGAATACCATCAAAATTCTCAAACTGTTTGTATGCAAAACCGTAAAATTAATAAGTTATAGTTCAACTATCAATTACTTGGAGTCGTACTGTTCAAAGTATTTAGATTTGAACAAAAAATATATTTTGTTACCCTGCTATTCTATTAAATATTATTCTCAAAGGTTTGTTTTTATGATTCATTCTCAAAAGCTTTATAGTTTATTCATCTGTTTTACGCTTCTTATCCATGCTCAACTCACACTAGCTCAGGGTTTTAATATTCCTGACAATTCCTGCCCCAACACTGACATTACCTTTACCTCGCCCAACCCTGGCGCAGCCCGTCACTTCTGGGACTTTTGCCCAGGCGATTTAGTGGAGGCATCGGGCAGCGGTAATATTATAGCTACTGGTCTTAATGGAGTGACCCGCCCACTTGACATTGCTACAGTCTTTGATGGTACCAACTGGTACTCTTTTATGCCTGATTTTAGAAACGCAGGCGTTGCCAGGGCTTTTTATGGCAACTCGCTCGATAACACCCCTGTCATTACCAACCTTGCTGGTTTTACTGGATCACTCAATGGAGCCTGTGGCATGGATATTATCAATGACAATGGCACTTGGTATGGGCTGATTGTAAATTTTAGTAATAACACTTTGACCAGGCTAAACTTTGGCAGTGATCTAGGCAATAACACTCCCGTGGCAACCGTCATCAATTCTGCTGATTTGGATTTCCCCACCCATTTATCTTTGGTAAAAGATGGGAGCAACTTTGTGGCGGTAGCCGCCAACTGGAAAAAAAACCTGGTGATATTTGATTTTGGCAACTCTATGGCAAACGCTCCTACCACCTCGGCTACTGCCAACTTATTAAAGACAGGGGCAGGCGACCATGGGGTATGGGGGTTTGACCTGATCAAAGGAGACGACAATCAATGGTATGGCATTGGGGTAACCACTGGCCCTACCTTTACTGGACCAGTAAATATCAATTACATAAGTTTTGGTGCTACCATCAACAATACACCTACCATTAAGTTATTAGACAGCGAAACTGAGGGCTGGAACGACCTAACCACAGCAGGTAATGTAGGGGCAGGGTTTGACGTAGAAATAGTAAGGGAAGGCAATCATTATTA
The DNA here is from genome assembly GCF_947493425.1 of uncultured Microscilla sp. Lineage (GTDB taxonomy): Bacteria > Bacteroidota > Bacteroidia > Cytophagales > Microscillaceae > Microscilla. Next base: position 72,820 of record NZ_CANLRP010000009.1, read on the forward strand.
TGCCTTGATCCTCACCAACCTATATGTAGTTTTGAAACTGGACTTGGGCGAGAAAATATCTGACCCAAAAGCTTCAATAACAAACCTGGGAGGGTTTAATGTATTGGCAAGAACCAATACCCGCGAAACGTTTGGTTTTAGTGTAAACAAAGATAAGTCTGACTGGTATCTATATGTAGCCAACCAAAGCAGCAATATAGGTATCGAACCCTTTTTTATAAAAATTAAACTTGATAACCCCACCAATTGTAATAACTCTGTTGAGCAATCTGCTACGATTACTAACCCAATTAATCGTTATATCTTATCAAGTAAATATTCTACAGAACTAGAGGTGTTCGACGCAAACATGCAATCATTGGGTTATTATATAGATAGTACCAATATAGATGCGAGCATTATACCACAATTTACTCCAAACAACCTTTGTATAAGTGAAACCACGGTGTTTCAAAACCAAAGCATTGGGTCTGACAGTGATGTCAATAGTTGGGATTGGGATTTTGGAGATGGAACAGTCTCTACCCTCAAAAACCCTTCGCACACTTATACCGCACCAGGTACTTATCAGGTAAAACTTACCCCAAAAACTGTGAGTGGTACTTGTGATAATGCCTTGGTGAAAACTATTAAAATAAGGCCTATGCCCAAAGCGGAGTTTCAGGTGGGGAACCACCCGGCTGCTTCTCAAGCAATTAATTTTACCAATAACAGCGTTGTACAAAACGAAAGCAGTAAAACCAGTTATCTCTGGTTGTTTGATGATGGTACTTTTTCTATCAATAAAAATCCTTCACATACCTATACCAAAGCAGGTGTGTACAATGTGAGCCTTACAGTAACAGATACAACGGGTGGCTGTTCTTCTTTCTTTTCCAAAAGTGTTATTGTAGGAGCAATGCCAGAGGTGAACTTTGACCTTTCGCAAAAAGCCTGTACCAAAACCCCACTTACGTTTGTGAATGCAAGTAAAGTAGAAGACAACGTAGGGAGTGAGATAGTGAGCTATCAATGGAATTTTGGCGGGGCTGGTACCTCTACCGAAAAGACCCCCACAGTGACCTTTGATTTTGTAGCCACTTATGAGGTAAGTTTGACTGTTACAACCAATTTGGGGGTGAGCAACACTTTCAAAAAGAGCATTAGTTTTCAAGAGGGGTTGCAAAGCAGTATGCAAATGTCTACTACTACAGGTGACGCTCCTTTGTCGGTGAGTTTTACCAATCAAACCAGTGGGGCACTAAGTTATTTGTGGGATTTTGGGGATGGTAAAACCAGTACAGGTGCCAACGTAGCGCATGTATATGATACGCCGGGTATTTATACTGTTACGTTTAGTGCCTATGGAGCCAATGGCTGTAGTATTCCTGTAACCAAACAAGTGATAGTTTCAGCATCCAATACTGTGACTGAGATTGCCTTGACTAATGTAAGAGTACAAGGTGATAACATATTTGTAGAACTTACCAATAATGGCAACACCCCTATTATTTCGTCTAATTTACAGCTAATACTCAACAACACCGATACACTCACTGGACAATGGAGTGGTGTTTTGAACTCCTTGCAATCTACCGAGTACCTGTTTACTTTACAAACTGGACAAGGGAGTATGGTGTCTCAGGTTTGCGCTTATATTATAGATGTAAACGCTCGACAAGATGCAAAAACACTTGATAATCGTTTTTGTAAAAACACCCTTGATGCACAGGTAACCAATGCCCTGGTGCAAGGGGGGAACTGTATTATGTTCTTGAAGAATAACGCACAAGTGCCTGTAACAAAACTCAAAATTGTATTAGACTTTGGTAATACCACCCAGGAAACAATATGGACAGGGCTGTTGAATACAAATGAGCAAACCAACTATATTGTGCCTTTGCCCGTGTCAGCCGATGAGTTGGCAAGCAGCCCATTTTTTTGCGCTTCTATATCACAAGTAAATGATACCACAGATGCTGTAGCTACTAACAATGTGGCGTGTCAGGAATATGAAAGTCAATTTAAAATATTGGGTATTAATCCTAACCCTGCGGTAGATTATATTAATATAGACTATTTTTTACCTTCGGAACAAAACAACGATGTAGTAAGGTTACAAATAATTGGTAGTCAAGGGGTGTTAATGGGGGAGGTACAGCTGCTAAACTTGATTGCCGGGCGTAATAATTACCGATACTCTACCAGCCAATTAGGTTCTGGTTTGTATACATTGGTCTTTATTAGAGGGAATGCCAAAATTGTAAAAAAAGTGCTTATCAAATAGTTTTAACTTGTTTACCCATGAGCGAAGTTGTGCTAAGTGTAGAGAATGTGAGTAAATGTTATAAATCTTATGATCAAAGAACATCCCTTCAAGATACCCTAAGACAGTTTTTTACCTCTAAAAAACAAGTTCAATCTCAAAGTTTTTGGGCGTTAAAAGACGTCTCTTTTGACTTAAAACAAGGAGAGGTATTGGGTATTTTGGGTAAAAATGGTGCAGGAAAAAGTACCTTGCTCAAAATACTGGCACAAGTTACTCCTCCTACCACTGGTCAGGTCACTTTTTGGGGCAGTATTCATGCTTTGCTTGAGGTAGGTACAGGATTTCACCCTGACTTGACTGGCAGAGAGAATATTTTTTTGAATGGAGGGATTTTAGGAATGACCAAGAGTGATATACAGCAACAGCTTGATCAAATGATAGACTTTGCTGAACTTACTCAATTTATTGATACTCCCGTAAAACACTACTCGTCCGGAATGTATATGCGATTGGCTTTTACGGTAGCTATACACTTACGTTTTGATATACTGGTATTGGACGAAATATTGGCAGTGGGCGATGCAGCTTTTCAAAAAAAATGCATTCAGTCCATCAAACAACATATTAGCCAGGGCAAAAGCGTGATTATATGTAGCCATAATCAAACTCAATTGGCGCAATTGTGCAACCGGGGGCTGGTGCTCGGCAAGGGCAAGCAGGTGTATGAAGGAACCATTCAAAAAAGCCTACAGTTTTATGCACAAATGCTTTACTCTCCTTCGTCATCATCAACACACATTCAAGTAGCCCCAGACCATATATCATTGTACAACCACCCCAATAAAACCTATACTCATAGCCAAGGCATGATCAGTGCGGTGTTGTATTGTGATCATCGTGTGTCAGACCAAATGTACAGTGGTTGTCATTTTAAATGTGAGGTACACTTTGAGCATAACAAACCGTTTGTTCAGCTTATTTTCGGCTTTGTGGTCAAAGATAGCTTCAACCAAGAGGTATTAGGCGTCAATAACCAACAACAAGGAGTTATACTCTCTTCAAAAGATCCTCAAAAAGGTACCATTACTATTACTATACCACAGTTATTGCTTTATGGCGATGGTAACTATTCGTTGGATTTATATTTGGGAGATCAACAGCATATATTCGACGTGATTTTAGAGGCGCTATCTTTTCGTTTGGTGCCCACAGATGTATACAAGTCAGGCGTGTTGCCCAAAACGTATTTTAATCACTACTATCAACCCGATTTAACCATCACTTGTGCTTGATGAAAACTGACAACGAAGCTACTTACCCCGACTCACTTTTATTGGCCATGTTGCCATCGGCTCAACAAGTGGTACCGCTGCTTATACAATTGTTTCAACCCAAATCGGTAGTAGATGTGGGTTGTGGGTTGGGAGTATGGCTATCTGTTTTTCAAAAAGAAGGGGTATCTTCGGTACTGGGAATAGACAACCCAGCGTATATCGACCTGAATCATTTGGTGATTCATCCCAAGGATTTTCTTGCGCATGATTTGCAACAACCACTGGTAATAGACCGATCCTACGACTTAGTAATGTGTCTTGAAGTTGCCGAGCATTTGCCTGTCAGCCAAGCGAATACCTTTGTACAGTCATTGACTGGGCTAGGAGAGGTCGTGGTTTTTTCGGCAGCCATTCCTCATCAGGGGGGCATTCATCATGTCAACGAGCAATGGGCGTCGTATTGGGTGAGTGTATTTGCCAAAGCACATTTCACTCCTGTTAATTGTCTTAAGCATCGTCTTTGGGCAAATGACCAGGTAGAGCATTGGTATAAACAGAATCTGTTGGTGTTTGTAAAAAATGAACGGCTGCAACGTAATGCACACCTGCAACATTTAAAGCAAAGCTCCCTTGATACGCTCCAGGATGTGGTACACCCACAAATATGGGAACAAATGATAGCGAATAAAAATGCAGAAATATCATTGTTGAAAGAACATATTACCTACCTTAAACAAGAAAATACTGGTATTAAGAATGCTTTTAATAACTTAATGAAGGGAGTGAAGAGAAAGCTACCCTTTGTAAAGCACAAAAAATAAAATGTTCCAAGCTCATCTTTAGTCATTTGTAAAACTGAACCCTTCTTTTTATGCTCAAGCATTTTTTTGCTGCCAAACAAAAGTGGTATCGTCAGCATATTTACCAGACTTTCCAAACATATACAATGGTGCCTCGACAATCCTACCTAAATAACCTTGAACTTGCCGAAAGGATCAGGTACTTTGAAGGGACCATAGTAGAATGCGGGGTTTGGAAAGGTGGAATGATTGCTGGAATGGCTAAGTTATTGGGGCATCAGCGGGAATACTTTCTTTTTGATAGCTTTGAAGGTTTGCCTCCTGCAGAACCTATAGATGGTGTTCGAGCCCTGAAATGGCAGGCGACTCCTTCTAACCCTCATTATCATAACAATTGTAAGGCTGACTATGAGGAGGCGACCAAAGCAATGGAGTTGGCGGGTATTGTCAATGCCCATATTTATAAAGGGTGGTTTGATCAAACACTGGTGCAGTACCCTAAAGAACCCATTGCTTTATTAAGGCTTGACGCCGATTGGTATGCTTCTACCTTGCTTTGCCTTGAACATTTATTTGATTATGTAATCAGTGATGGCATCATTATTCTTGATGACTATTATACCTGGGATGGTTGCGCCAGAGCTGTGCACGATTTTTTGTCTGCAAGAAACGCCACTGCCAGGCTTTATACTTATAATAACTCGGTGTGCTGGATAAAAAAATAAATTGATCTCCAGGCATTTTTTTCAAGTTCAAAATTGATATTTTAAATTTACCTTGTTCATAGTTATTTTTACCTGATGTTAACAGATTCCTCTCATCAAATATTTGTTTCGGTAGTAATGCCTGTATATAATGCAGCACCTTACCTTAAAGATAGCATAGATAGTATTTTGCACCAAACCTATACTCACTTTGAGTTTATCATTGTAAATGATGCGTCGGAAGACGAAAGCCAAAAAGTTATAGAATCATACGATGATCCAAGGATTTGTTTGATCAATAAATCAACCAATACAGGCATTGCCGACACCATAAACCAGGGACTTGCCATAGCCAAGGGCAAATACATTGTGCGCATGGATGCAGATGATAAAAGCGTGATTCATCGAATAGCCACCCAGGTAAAGTTCATGGAGAACAATCCACATATAGGTGTTTCAGGAGCATTTATTCATCAGTTTAAAACGGTAGAAGGTAAAGATGAGTGGGTAAAGGTGTACAATTATCCTTCTGAACCAGAGGCATGTCGTTTACGCATTTTTACCCGTAGAACCTTCACCTATCATCCCACAGTAATTATTAGGCACCAACTTCTGCAAGAATATCAGCTTAAATATGACCCAACAAAAGACCCCGCCGAAGATGCAAACCTCTGGCATAGAATGACCCCTTTTTGTCAGTTTGGCAATATACCCGAAGTATTGGTGCATTACAGGATACACCACCAGCAAGCTTCTACTATTCACAAGCATTTGTTGGTAGAGAATTATACAATAAGTTTTCGGCAACTGATGAAAACCATTTGCCCCGATATAACCGAAGAAGAGTTTCAAGTACATGGCGATTTTTTTTCCCAGCGTGCTTTACAAACTTATCCTCAGGCAAAGTTTCAAACAACTTTAGATTGGTTGCAAAAGTTGATCAACATCAACAAGGAACGCAATGAATACATTTGCCCCCAAGACTTGTTGCTGGAAGACATAGCTAAAAAATGGTTTGCTTTCTGCAATCAGTACACCACCCAAGGGTTTAAAACGTGGCGCATGTACAAAAGTGCTGCATTTAGGAAATATTACGATGCAGGTAAAAAAAACACCTTACGTTTTTTTATTGATTGTATTTTAGGAAATAAAAGCCACTATTTAGGAGCCACACAGTAATGACAGATCAACCTTTGGTATCGGTGGTGATGCCCGTGTACAATGCGAGTCCTTACCTTACTCAAAGCATGCAAAGCATATTGAACCAAACGTATGCTAACTTTGAGTTTATCATCATTGATGATGGCTCTACTGATGACAGCTTAAAAGTAATAGAAAAATATACCGACAGGCGCATTCAAGTATACCAACACTCGCAAAATCAAGGAGTAATTGCTGCCTTGAACCAAGGGTTTGGTATGGCAAAAGGCAAGTATATAGCTCGAATGGATGCTGATGATTATTGTGAAATTACTCGTTTTGAAAAGCAAGTATACCTAATGGAAGCCCAACCTGACATTGATTTGTGTGGTACTTGGGTAGCTTACGTTAGCCAACACTCAAAAACTACTACCCAACTTCCTGTAAACAGTGAGGCAATCAAAGCTTTTTTACTTTGGGGTAATTCAATTATGCATGCCACTACAATGTTTAGGCGGAGTTTTTTGCTCAAGCATCATCTAAAGTTCGAACAAGGGTTTGTGCATGCCGAAGACTATGATTTATGGACAAGGTGTTTGGCCATTGCCCAATTTATCAATATTCCGGAAGTACTTTATCATATAAGGCAAAACAACCAACAAGTCTCAGTCAGGTTTAAGGCACTTCAGATTAAAAATACCCAACTCATTCATCAGCGTCAACTTCAGACTTTAGGCATCAACCCCACTCCTCAAGAGCTAGACCTGCATTATACCTGTACCCGTAGTGAATTATCGCAAAGTGTAGAAACACTTCAGCAGCTTTCGGGTTGGTTGCTAAAACTACATCGACAAAACCGGGCAAAGCCAATATACCCTGAACCTGCTTTTACTAACTTGTTGAAATCAATATGGAGTAAACACACGGCGGGGCAAACTCATTTAGGCAAGCGCTTTTTTCAATTAATTGGGCAAAACCAACTTTCTCCATATCACCAATGGAGCCATTGGCAACGCTTTAGGTTTTGGTTAAAAAGTATGTTGAGGCTTTAATTGACTAATAAAAATAACATCAAGGCAATCAAAGATATGACCACCCAAAGATAATAACTTTGGATATGCCCATTTTGAAAACTACGGCTAATGCGCCCGGTAAACTTTGCCAGGTAAGCCAGCAAGTGCACAAAACCATCTACAATTGCCTTGTCTATCCAGGCAATGATATGAGCCAGTACTACATAAAACTTGGCTGCAAAGTTAACTACGCCATCTACTACTTTTTTATCCCATCGGGCTACAGCCCCCGAAAACTTTACAATGCCATTGGTGAAAACCTGGTCATACAAGTCGTCTACAGCAAAACTTTTATGCGATAAACGAAGGGAAAAACGAGCAACAGTGTTTTTGTATAACTTATCAATATAAAGTGAGTGATGCGATAGGTGAAACAAAGCTGGAGTACCCAACAGAGCATATTCGGGGTGTACTTTGTGTTTGCGATACAGTGCATAGGCAAGTCCTAGGCCCAAAAAGGCAAGAATGACCGATACTGCAATGGTAAACCCGTGTACGTGGTGACTACTGGTAGCGAGTTCAGTAAAAACACTGTCAGCAATGACCTTACTTTTATTGGCAGGTACCAACCATTGCCACAAAGCGCCACTTTCGGCGTCAAAAGGGTTGAGCGATACCATAAGCCATAAGGCTCCCAGTGCTAAAACTCCTAAAGGTATTTTCATCTGAAGTGGTACATCTTTTACCTTCGCAAGGGCTCCTCTGGCTTCCGCGAATACTTTTTCAAGTTCCAGGTGACCAAAAAACACTAAAAACAACTGTCGTCCCATATAAAAAGCAGTGAGAAATGCCGACAAAAAACCAAATACGGGCAACAAGTACCATATTCCCCCCCCTTTGAACGACGCCCAAGCAAGCGAACCACTCAAGATGGCATCTTTTGACAAGAAGCCTGAGAAGAAGGGCAGCCCTGCCAATGCCGCAGCAGATAATACATAACACACAAAAGTAAAAGGCATGGCTTTGCGCAATCCTCCCATTAAGTACATGTTTTGGGCATCGAAATGTATATTGAGTTTGTGTTCAAGTTGATGCATACTGTGAATAACTGCCCCAGCACATAAAAATAAACAAGCTTTAAAAAACGCGTGGGTCAATAAGTGCAACAAGCTGGCTTCGTAAGCGCCTACCCCCATGCCCATGACCATATAGCCCAATTGTGAAATGGTAGAGTAAGCCAACACTTTTTTGATGTCGCTTTGGGCAAGTGCCGAAAATGCCCCAATAAATGCGGTAATACAACCAATGGTGGCAATGACAGACAACGCCTCTAGGTTCAGTAAAAAGAAAATGCGTGCCAGCAAATATACTCCAGCTGCTACCATGGTAGCGGCGTGAATCAGGGCTGATACTGGGGTAGGGCCTTCCATGGCGTCAGGCAACCATACCTGCAAAGGAAACTGAGCCGATTTGCCTACTGCACCACAAAACAAGCATAAACCAATGATAAGCAAAACCCCCACCGACAAGCTGGCAAACTGAGGGCTTTGAGCAATGCTCAAGAGGTTGAAATCGCCAAAGTAATTGAAAACCAACAGAATACCCGCTAAAAAGCCTACATCACCAATGCGATTGACTAAAAATGCTTTTTGACTGGCACGAGTGGCTGATTTTTTTTCGTACCAAAAACCGATGAGCAAATAAGAAGAAACTCCCACCAGTTCCCAAAAAATATAAATGATGAGTAAATTGTGAAAAATGATGATGCCCAACATCGAGAAGGTAAACAAGCCAAGGTAGGCAAAGTAACGGTTGTAGTTTTTGTCGGTTTTCATATATTCCAACGAAAACATGTGCACCAATGCTGATACCAGCGTGACCACAATCATCATCAAGGCACTCAAGTTGTCAATGTACAAGTCAATCTTAAAACTACGCGTGCCCAAACTAAACCAGTGAATGTCTATGTACAAGGGCTGACCGCCTAATACCTGCCAAGCGGTGACAATTGCCAGCCCCGTAGTAACAAGCAATGTTGCAGTAGCAAAGTGCCCGCCTCCATGTTTGATCTTTTTTTGTCCAGCCAGCAAAACCAAAAAATTGATGAATGGGAGCAGTAATATAAGCAGTGTTAAATAGGTCATGTGTTCAAGGTTAAAGACTTAGCCATCAGTCAATTATCCTAATTATTCTTTATACTGTCATAATCAGGCGTCATCACAAAGGGTTGCGCATTAATTCTTTCAATGATAAAACAAAATTATGAAGATTAGTAGTGGTGTTTTGAATAAATTTTACTTGAATCTTATCGTTTTCACTCAATAAGGTATCGCAACGCAGGGTTACATCACGTTTATGGGTAATAGTTCCTTCGCGGTAGTGCTTGAGAATTTGGTACAAAATCCGGTCATCTTCGGTTTTAGTATGGTCGTTGTTGTACAATACCAAGCCTTTAAAAGTCATATAAATGTTTTTCTGACCCCCATAGTCTGCGTAGTCTAAAAAGTTGAGTAGCATATACATGCGGTTCATCGCACAACGAAACTTTGCTTCTATGCTGTCGAGCGAGCGGTTAGTAATAGAAGTTTTCAATTCAATCAACCATATTTGTAGCCTAAAGGTAGACTCAAACTCTTGTAACAACAAAATAGCTACCTCAGGAGTACGATGCTTGGTAGAGATGCCCTCTATGTCTTGCTCCAGGTGTACCACCAATACTTCACGCAAGTTGTGTATTTCATCTAAGCCCTCTATTTTTAAGGCATTTAGCTTAGGAGCACGCTCCATAGCTCCTCCTTTTATCTGAATGTGCTGGTTGAGCGGCACCCTTTCTATAAACCCTAATCCCTCGCTACGCAATGCTACCGGAAACAAGCTTTTGAGCAAGCCATCTTCAGTCTGATGATTAATCAAATATATCTTCTTCATCGTCGGCAAAATCTATATAATCAGTCAAAATCTTCCCTGTATTACTCAATTCTCGCGATACACGGTAAAAATCGCGGAAATGAATACCAAAATCAGTAGACTCATTGTCCAGGTTAGTTACTTTGCCCCGCTTAAAGAAATAGACCCCCAAATCTTCCCGCTTTAGGCGAATGTCAGGGTCTAACCTGAGCCCATTTTGGCGAATAATATCTTTTACATCTTGCCCTATACGTTCACGTAAAATATTGAGGTACACATAATTGTTAATATTCTCTACCATCAAAGGGCTGTGGGTGTTAACCAGTACCCGGTTTTGGTGCTCAGTGGCAAACCTAATGAGTAAGTTGCTTAGTTTTACCTGATTGCCAGGGTGTAGGTTTTCCTCTGGTTCGTCTATCATCAAAAAATTGTTTTGTTTCTCTGCCCAATACTTTAAGTATAAATACAAGGTAGTGAGTTGGTTAGCCGACGAAGACGCCAGAAACATAGGTAAGTCACGTGCCTGTTTGTGTAGCTTAAGCCTAAACTCTACAATACCCAAACCCTCTACTGTACGCATGATAATATCTCCTCCCAACAATTCGTGCAAGATAAGCATCAAGTCACGGTAGTGGTTTTTGGGCACCGAGTGGGTATTGAGCTCATACATTTTTTTGAACAAAACATTGGTGGGAGCAGTGTAAGGGCTTTGAAAAGCCTCCATCAAGGTTTTCATGGCTTGCTGTAGTTCTTCGGTGTCTGATTGCAGCAAGCGAAACAAACGAGACATTTCAGTCTCCATGCGTTGTTTATCTTCACGCTCCAACTGAAACAGGTATTTGTAAAAAGCGGGAAAAAAAATCCGGTTGGCTGGCAAAAAAAGAGGCGTTTGACCTACGGTTTGGTGAAACAGTAAACGAGTGATACAATCTACCCATTGTACTGCAGTAGGTATGCCATGTTCAGCCTTGATCACCTCACTCCCTTTGGGCTTGACCATTCTTATAAGTCCTCCTTCGCTTGCCAAAGCTGGGTAGTGTAGGTCTACTTCCAGCGGAATGAGTGCTTCAATTGTATAGCGAAAATTCAACTGAAGCTGATGATTGCCTATAAACTCTTTGCGGGAATCGTTGAATACCTCAGGCAAAATTTCGTGGAGAATAAATTCAGCAAATTGGTCAGTTACAGCGTCGAGCAGGGTAGGAGTAAGCTGCATTTCTTGGGTGGGTTTTCCCAGCGTAGTGACACTTTTGGTAAAGCGTTGCAGGGTGTCTTCCGAAAAAATACTCCAGATCAATTGTGAAAGGTAAGTTTTGCCGCTATTGTTATAGCCCACAAACACATAGATTTTTTTTGTTAAATCTATAGAAGCTTCGTGTATAGGTCCAAAATTTTGTAGATGCAGTTTCATAACTTTTTATCATTTGGAAACCAATCTACTTTACTGTTTCAAGTTTTCAAACTTAAACCCAAAAATAACCACGAGTTTTGTTTCTCCTGTTGTGGTATATAAACAAACAAAGTGAACGAAAAAATGTACCTGAAAGCAAGTAAGGAATGGTGAGAAATTAAATTACCATTCTTGAGGTAGAGGTTTTGTTTTGAGACGAGGCTATTTTTTGCGCCCATAGCAGCGCTACGGGCAATAAAAATAACGAAGTATCAAGGCGAAAAATCACCCCTTAGAGTGTAAATTTATTTTTGAACAATTCCTAAGGAATGGTGTAAAAATAAACTTCTATAGTAACGCTAAAATATTTTGTTGCTAGACGCGGCACGGCAATATCCAGTGGATGTTGAGCGAGCTTGAGGGAAGGTCGGCTAATAGCATCGCTATTCGGCTATTTTTTAACAAAGTATAGCCTCAAAAGATGAGGTTAAGAATGCGTATTTATTTTGGTACCATTCCTAAGAGAGTGCACTTACAAAAGTTATCCCTTCAGTTCATTCAAATCATCCAAACGTATGGTCTTGAAACGTTGATATACTTTTAAAACAATGGCGAGAGCGATGGTAGCTTCTGCGGCGGCTATTACTATTACAAACAAGCTAAATACTTGCCCTTGCAGGCGGGTAGGGTCATATTGGCTAAAAGCTACTAAATTGATATTGGCTGCATTAAAAATGAGTTCGATCCCCATGAGCACCACTATAGCATTGCGTTTGGTAAGCACCAATACCACACCAACACAAAACAAAAAAGCCGCTATATATAAGTAGTACTCCAAAGGTATCATAAAACATCAGGGGTTTATTCGTACCAACAAATTTAAAAACTTCTGGAACATACTGCTTACAATACGCAAAAAAACCTCTTTTAATGCTCAGATTAAAAGAGGTTTTTAAATATATAAAATCGTAGTTGGACATTCTGTATATGGCCAAAATGTAGTGATGTTTTGTAGTACTCAGCCTGAGCCCATCACTTACTTAATTCTTACGCTACCATACTTAGACTTAATGGTTACTTTAGATTTGGCATTGCCTTGTCCATACTTTCCTTCGTAGTAGTTGCTATTGGTTTGCTCTATTTGCTTTCTAATCTTCATCTTTTGGCGCAAAGCTGCTTTGAGTTTACCAAATTTGGTATTCACCTCATAGTCAAACGAAGCCCCTTCGTCAAAGCGAAGTTCCATAGCACTAAACTGTCCGTCTATGTCTATTTTTTTGAAATTTTTATTTACCCGGCTTACTTCAAACCCTTTGGCATACTTCAGCTTAAGCGTACAGTTGTTGTTCAATTCACCAATTTTAAAAGTATCAAAAGAAGAACTACCCGACAGATTGTTTACCTTAGTAATGCTTACTGTGCCATATTTACTGGTAATGTCCAAATCATGAATATCTCTAATCTCCATTGTAGAGAAGCTGTTTTTTACCAATAGTTTTTTACCATTGTCTAGTTTGAGCGACCCGTAAGCTATTGTCAAGTCTCCTTGCTCTACCTGATCTATATCGGCAGAACCAAAAGCTACTTTGATTTTTTTGTCTTCTACATTGGTTATTTTGCCGGCCTTAATGCTGCCATAGGCCACATATAAGTCAAGTTCTCCGGTATAATCGCCCAAAAATACGCTGCCAAATTTATTTTTTACCTTAAGCTTTATGTTTTTAGGCATCGATATCAAATAGTTGATTTCGAAAGAACGGGCACCTTTGCGTTTCCAACGACGTGATGAACGAATGCTGGAGATAATACCCGAACGAAAGCTAATTTCATTGCCTTCTACTACATCTACCTTTAGGTTGTCTAAAATATCCTGGGCACGTTCACCGCTTGACGACCGCCCCACCATAGTTACATCTACTTTAATGGTATTGCCATTGTTGGTATTGATGTGTACCTTTCCATACTTATTGTCTATATTCAAAGCCGTGGTGTTGCTTACAGTATAAGACTTTGAGACTTTCTTAGTTTTTTCTACCTGGGCAAAAGTAGTAGCTGTGTTTAGTACTAAGAAAAGGATCAATATATTAAATGTCCATTTTTTCATTTTTCTTTCCTTTTGTCTTTTTCTTTGCTTTTTCTAAAATCTTAAGTTGTTGGTTCAGAATCTCGATACGAGTCTGTAAATTCAATATCATTGCCTCACTTACTTTATCTTTACTGGGTACACTGTACAACTCTTTTCTCAAAGCATTGTAAGTAGAGTCCAGTTCAGAAATATCCCCCTTAAATTCTTCTTTTAGTGTTACATCTTCTAAAGAATACTTATCTAATTCCTTCTTTTTTTCCGCAATCAATTCTGTGTAGTAACTTTCTGCTTCGGCAAGTTCAGGATCTAACTCTTTTAGGTTAAAATCATCTGCCAAAGTATTTTTTAATATAGTAGAGTCTTTTGTGGTAGCCAGATGGTCGTGATTAGAAGCAGGTGTTTGCTCTCCCCAAAATTTCACGCCAATAAAGCCAACTAATAGAATAACTGCCGCTACTGAGACCATTTTCCAAATAGAACGATAAGACAAAGTAATGACCTTGTCTGTATGGTCGTTGTCTAGTGCCCCTGAAACCTGTTGCCAAATTTCGGCAGGTGGTTCAAACATGTTGAATTCGCCCCTGTTTTTTGTAACAAACTGCTCTAGCAGTTCGTCTGCTGTGGTTTGATGATGGCTTGGCGACGATTGGGTTGGTTCAGTGAAAACTGGGTCACTGATTTCTTCCGCAATTTTTTGCCATACTTCCAACGATGGTTCAAATACATCAAATTCATCTTGATGCTCCATTACAAAGCCTTCAAGTTGAGCATCTTCTTGGTCGCGTTCGGTTGAGACATTGTCTAATGCTCCAGCAATGCGTTGCCAGGCTTCGGTGGGTGGCTCAAACAAATCTAAATCTGACTGGTTTTGGCTGATAAAAGTCTCTAATGTATGCATATCAGAGTCATCATCCTCTTCGTCAAGAGCTGTAGAGGCATTGTTGTCCAGCTCCCCTGCAATGCGTTGCCACATTTCAGCGGGTGGTTCAAACACCTCCAGTGCCTTACGGTGTTGGGTGATGAAGTCTTCTAATATTTTATCATTCAGACGAGTCATATCAATACATTTTCTCTAATGATACTTAACAATCGTTTTTTTGCCCGATTGTATTGTGATTTGGAGGTTGATTCTGAAATACCCAGAACTTCCGAGATTTCGCGGTGATCGTAGCCTTCCAGCAAGTACAAAGTCAGAACCACTCTAAACCCATCGGGGAGTTGTTGAATGGCGCGGTGTACCTGTTTTACCTGAAGCTTAAGCTCCATCTCATCTTCTTTAGTAGTACGGGGAGGTTCTTCACCAAAATCCATATTATCTACCGACACGAAGTCGGCTTTACGTTTTTTGACATGATTAATAGACTTATTAATCACAATTCGTTTGAGCCAGGCTCCAAAAGTAGCATCACCTTTAAATGTATCTAACTTTCGGAAAGCATCCACGAAAGCTTCTTGCAACACATCTTCTGCTTCTGCATAATCATTGGTAATGCGCATGCATATATTAAACATGGCTTTTGAGTAAAGCTTGTACAATTCATATTGTGCCTTACGGTCACCTCGCTTACAAGATTCCACCAGTTTTTGGTGTATATCAGTATATCCTTTCTTCAAGACTTTTTGCTTTAAAGCTGCTCTTTGTAGCACATCTCTTACTTTTATGGGTTCGGTGTAAAGACCCTTGTAATAGTCAAGGGTTGCATGCATTCTCCAAAAAAGCCAATTTTTTTTGAAAAACAATGCTTAATATTTCCACCTCTCAGCTAGAGCGTGTTTACAGGCTGAGCTACAAGTAATTAACTAATGTAAAACTTTGTTATCGCCAAAGGTTCAATGCTTGATTCTATGACCTTTAGTTGATATTTTAATCCAATTTAAAGAAAATTTTAGTTTTTTGATGAATGCCGTAGAGTTTCTACTTGTGTGCAACAACGCAAACAACATCTTTTGGAGGTTTTTGCTCCAGTAGTATTGTGAGGGTTTATGAATGGTTGTATTGATAAAATTTAAAGTAAATCAATATCCCCTCAAACCATTTGTCAAGGGGATATTTTAAATGTTACTTTAACACATCATGTATAGAATCATCCTTGTCAAACACGCTTTTGGCGTAAGGACACAAGGGCATCATCTTAATCCCCTTGTTACGTGCCATTTCTACCAAAGCATCCAGCAATTGGCGCCCTATATTTTTCCCCCTCAAGCTTTGATCTACCTCAGTATGGTCAATAATAATTAAATCATTGCCTGCTTTTGAGTAAGTCATGGCAGCCAAAGGCTTGGCACTGGTACCAATATATGCTTTGCCTTTGTTGTCTTCTTCGGTGATATGTACCTGGTATGTTTCCATTGAGTTGTTAGTGTTTGATTGATTATCGTTCTAAGTGTTCCCTGTCCCAGTTACCAGTATTGGCTGCCGCTTCATAGGTAGATTGTAAAAAGTCCAGCAGCGTTTTTTCAGGGTTTTCAGCAGTACGTACTGTCTCATAAGGCAAGAAAAACTCGCCCATATCCTCACTCCAAAATGCTTCCTGAGGCTTCACTTGTTGCTTGCCGTAGTTGACTGGCGAAGGGTAACTATAGGCATAAAACATAGGTTGAGGAAAATTATCGGCTCCTGGCCAAAAACCACAACTACTTACCTCTTGTGAATAGGCCTCTTGCATCACTTCTTTAGGCATGTTGGGGGCTTGCCCATGATGCAAAGGGGCTGCTCTTCCCGAAAAACGAGTCAAGGCAATATCAAACGCTCCCCAGAAAAAATGTACTGGGCTACATTTACCAACAAAATCACTCCTAAATCTGGAAAACACATTGTAGACGCTTACCGATAATTGCCAAAAGTTGACTATTTGTTGTTGGTCATAAGATTTATCCTGTACATTTTCTGTAAAGGGTGTATTGTGTTCCAGTTCGTTGGGGCGCCCGTGTATTTTTATATCAATCCCCAACCCTTGCAGTTTATCAAATAGTTCTTTGTAAAAATCAGCTACTGTCATGGGGCGTAGTGCCATCACCACATTTTGCTCAAAAGTAGAAGAGATGATCAACCGGTGGTTTTCAAAATCAAACTCTATCTCATACATGCCATTGCCATAAGGCATGCTGCCAGTGGTAAGCCCTCGCGCTGTAATGTATAAAGCAGTGTGCCAGGAATGGTTTTGCCAAGGCATACTTACCAGCCTTATTTTACCCACAATTTGGGTCCATTGATGCACAGTTTTCAACGTATCTTTCCAAGTGTTGTATTCTAAAGCAGGCCAAGGACTGCCACAAGACGAAATGTGCGTTTGTTTTGTCATTATCATAAGTGATTTTGATTATATAAATTTGGTATTTTGTATCTGTTTATGACAAAAAACAATAACTTTCCACCAGTTAACTAACCAATTGCAGTATTTTTTTGATAAAAACCAATTATTTTTTCGTATACCTGTTTTTCTATCGATAAACCCCTCTGTGGTACCCTGTTGATAGTTATGTTTACTTTATTTAAGATTGTTTACCCTACTTGTACCCCTTTTGTATACCCCGGAAAATTTGATTATTCAATTATTTTCCAGAACATTGTGTCAAGTTTATATTACACATCAATATTATATTTTATACAATGAAAAAATTGTCGTTAATCGTTTTAAGTTTTTTGCTGTTTACAGCCTGCTCAACAAACAAAGAAAATTTAACTCCTGCTACCAACACCGCTTCTATCTCTGAAGGTATGAGCGTAGAACAAGCTTTCCCAAATCAAAAAGGACAAGTTCAACAAGGATACTTAGGTATTCGTCCAGTTTCTTATCAAGTTATCAAAGGACAGTATATTGCTGAAGGTGACATCATCCTTAATAAGAAACACGTGGCTAGCACTCCTAAGAAATTAGAGGGGCTTCAAAGCGAAAGCGTGGGACGCACCTCTGGACGTTGGCCAAACAACACGGTGTATTACACCATAGACGGTAACTTGCCTAACCAATCTAGGGTAACCGATGCTATAGCCCACTGGGAAGCCAAAACAAGCCTTCGTTTTATTCAAAGAACCAACCAATCTAACTATATCACTTTCCGTGTAGGTGGTGGGTGTTCCTCACATGTGGGTATGCAAGGTGGTCGCCAATACATCAACTTGGCTTCTGGTTGCTCTACTGGTAATACTATCCACGAAATTGGTCATGCTGTAGGTTTGTGGCACGAACACACCCGTGCCGACCGTGATAGCTATATTACTGTTTATTTTGATAGAATCGAGTCAGGGTATGAGAACAACTTCCGAACTTACCAGCAGACAGGAGCTGATGGACAAGAGTACACCAATACTCTAGACTTTGGTTCGGTAATGATGTATTCTTCTTTTGGATTTTCAAACAATGGACAACCTACCATTACCAAAAAAGACGGAAGCACTTTTAATGTACAACGCAATGGCCTTTCTAGTGCCGATGTAGACGGGATCAATCAAATGTATCCTGGTACCAGCGGAAACCCTGGTACTCCAACTTACCAAAACGGACAATACTATACCATCGATGGTTTGAGAGTGTACCGTTACAACAACTTGTGGTACTACTATGGTAGCTCAGGCTGGCGTCAAGTAGTAAACATCAACGGAAGCTGGTACTATGCCTAAGCAATAAGCAAAAATCAATACCTTACCCAAAGCAAACCCCTTGAATTCATTCATTGAATAAAGGGGTTTTTCTGTTTTGAAGATTGGTAGGTTTTTGAGAGCTTGTTTAAAAATCATTAGTTAGGTCCCCGAATCAAGTTCGGCTCGCAGCTCCGAGCTTGTTCTCGGAGGACTGTAAGCTTTTACGTGCCTTTCCTGATT